>NZ_JBSFUU010000041.1:0-85654 GCF_053591955.1 Streptomyces sp. NPDC002845
TGGTACTGCAGGGGGGACCCTGTGGGAGAGTAGGACACCGCCGAACAAATATTGAGGGAAACCCCGCACCATCAGGTGCGGGGTTTTCTGCGTTTGTCACCGAGTTGACTGACGCCGGCCAATTCGCACAGGAACGGTATTACGGTGGCGGCTATGAGTACGAGCACGAGCCACGGGGAGCAGTACGTCGTCCGGTCCGTGCGGGGCGATGAGTGGGCCGCGGTGAGGGAGTTGCGGCTTGTCGCGTTGCGGGATCCCGTTGCGCACCTTGCTTTTCTGGAGACGTACGAGGACGCCGTGGCCAGGCCGGACTCCTTCTGGAAGGAGCGGGCGGCGAGGGCCGCCGAGGGGGCGGTCGGGGCTCAGACGGTCATCGCCGAGGGGCCCGACGGGGAGTGGGTCGGGACGCTGACCGTGCTCGTGGAGGAGCCGGGGACGACGGACTGGGCCGGGTTTCCCGTCGAGCGGCGGCAGGGGCAGGTCGTGGGGGTGTTCGTGCGGCCCGAGCACCGGGGGTGCGGGCTGACCGAGGTGCTCTTCGACGCGGGCCTGGAGTGGGCCTGGGGGGTCGGGCTGGAGCGGGTGCGGCTGCTCGTGCACGAGGACAACGGGCGGGCCCAGCGCTTCTATCGCAAGGTGGGGTTCGTGCCCAGTGGGGTGACCGTCTCCTTGGTGGGGAAGTCGGAGGAGGCCGAGATCGAGTACGTGTTGGAGCGGGACGAGCTGTCACACGGGTAGCTCGTCGTGTGGCCAGCGGGCGCGGGCCTGTTCCCGGGAGCGGAGGAGGGCCAGGGTGGGCAGGCCTCGGTCCGTTCCGGTGGACAGGAGCTCCGGGAGCTGGGGGAGCGGGGCCACGGCCGCGACGTCGTCGAGGACGAGGGTGAGTGGTGGGTCGAGGCGGCCGAGGGATGACCGTTCGGCCATGCGCCGGCCGCGCTCGACCACGCTTGAGGTGAGGGCCGTCAGGAGGGGCATGGCCCCGGGGTGCGCCTTGGGGTCCTCGATGGGTTCACCGACCACATAAAGTGTGCCCCCTTCGTCGACGAAGGAATCCAGTGTCAGGGAGTCCGCTCTGTTGGGAGTGCAGGATTCCCGGACGTTGACCGTGAAGAGGGAGGAGAGAGCCCTCGCCGTCAATTCCTGGGCGATGTCCTTGCGTTCGGGATGCGATGTCAGCGCTGCTTCCAGCTCGCCTGCCGTGCCCGATGCGGCCTTGGGGTGGGTACGGAGGGCCCGTACGGCCTCCTGGACCTGGAGACCCTGCGCCCAGCGGTGGACGTGGCGGAAGGCCCGGCCGTCCACGGCCGCCGCGTGCAGGTAGCTCCGAAGGAGCGTTTCCGCTACGTCCGCCACCGCCGCGTCGATCCTTGCCGTGGGGCGGACGGGGGCCAGGAGCGCGGCTGCCCTTGCCGCCGCGACCTCCTTGTCCTCGCAGCCCCTGGAGGGGGACCAGTGGAGGCGGGCCGGGGTGTCGCAGCGGTGGGCAGGGTCGTAGAGGAGGACCGGGCCCAGCTTCGAGCGTGCGTCCTTCGTCTCTGACCAGAGGGACGGGTTCGAGGTGATCACCAGGGCGGGGCCTTCGGCGTCCCTGACCGCCTGGACCGCGAGAGGGTGGCGGGTTTCCGGCGAGCCCAGGATCACGGGGCCGAGGGGGGTGCGGGGGGACGGGACGGGGAATGGGGGCGGTACTTCCTTCAGCGCCGTTTCCACCGCTTTCACCGCTTTCACCGTTCCTACGGGTTCCACCGGTTCTATGGGGCGTACGGCTTCCACGGCCACCGTGGGCTCCGGCTCCGGCCGCGGCGCCGGTGCCTTCGCCATGGGCGGAGACGTCCGCTCCGGCTCCGCGTACCCCCTCGCCTTCCTCCGCGCCCTCACCGCCCTCCAGCGTGCCACCGTGCCCATCACGAACACCGTCAGCACCACCAGCGCCATCACCTGGCCGATGAACAGGCCCCAGAAGAGGCCGTAGCCGGAGAGCTGGTCCGCGGGTGTGTCCGGCCAGGCGCCCGCCACGTCGTGGGGCTGGCCGATGAGGTGGCGCATGGCCAGGGGTGTACGGGTGAAGGTGACCTCGTCCGGCCACGTTCCGCGCGCGAACCAGCCCGACAGTCCCGTTGCCGACCACACCATCAGCGTCATGCCGAGGAGGAAGGCCAGGATTCCGATCAACAGGCCGTCGGGGATGCCCCGTTCGCCGCCGTGCGCCCGCTCGTCCGGTCTCATCTCACGTCACCGTCTCACGCCACCGTCGACTCGGACGAGCCGTCCAGGTCGCCCAACTGCTGCTCCACGAACGCCGCCGCCCGCTCCTCCGCCTCCAACTCCGCGGCGCGCAGGGCATCGTCGGTCAGATGGTCGTTCGACGACTCGGTCATCGCGCGGTCGGTGAAGACGAGTGGGCGTTCGGACTCCGTCACCAGGTGCTTGACCACCTGGACGTTGCCGTTGACGTCCCACACCGCGATGCCCGGGGTCAGGGTCGGGATGATCTCCTGGGCCCACCTCGGCAGGCCCAGTACCCGGCCCGTTGCCCGTGCTTCATCCGCCTTCTGCGCATAAATCGTCCTGGTCGACGCCATTTTGAGGATCGCCGCGGCCTCCTTCGCCGCAGCCCCGTCGACCACGTCCGACAGGTGGTGCACCACCGCCACGAAGGACAGGCCGAGCCGGCGGCCGAACTTCAGCAGGCGCTGGAAGAGCTGGGCGACGAAGGGGCTGTTGATGATGTGCCAGGCCTCCTCGACCAGGAAGATGCGCTTCTTCCGGTCGGGGCGGATCCAGGTGTGCTCCAGCCAGACGCCCACGATCGCCATCAGGATCGGCATGGCGATCGAGTTCCGGTCGATGTGACTGAGATCGAAGACGATCAGGGGGGCGTCCAGGTCGATGCCCACCGTCGTCGGCCCGTCGAACATGCCCCTCAGGTCACCGTCGACCAGGCGGTCCAGGACCAGCGCCACGTCCAGGCCCCATGCCCGTACGTCGTCTATGGCGACGTTCATCGCCTCCGCCGACTCCGGCTCGGGGTGGCGCAGCTGCTCGACGATGTCCGTCAGGACCGGCTGGCGGTCGAGGATCGTCTCGTTGACGTAGGCGTGTGCGACCTTCAGCGCGAAGCCGGAGCGCTCGTCGAGGCCGTGGCCCATCGCGACCTCGATGATGGTGCGCAGCAGCGCCAGCTGGCCCGTCGTCGTGATCGCGGGGTCGAGGGGGTTGAGGCGGATCCCGTGGTCCAGGGCGGCTGTCGGGTCCAGGCGGATGGGAGTTATTCCCAGCTCCTGGGCGACGAGGTTCCATTCGCCGACGCCGTCCTCGCCCTGGGCGTCGAGTACGACGACCTGCCGGTCGCGGAAGCGCAGCTGCCGTAGGACGTACGTCTTCTCCAGTGCCGACTTGCCGTTGCCGGACTCGCCGAGGACCAGCCAGTGCGGGGCCGGGAGCTGCTGGCCGTAGAGCTGGAAGGGGTCGTAGATGTAGCCCTTGCCGGAGTACACCTCGCGGCCGATGATCACGCCCGAGTCGCCGAGGCCGGGGGCGGCGGTCGGGAGGTAGACCGCCTGGGCCTGTCCCGTCGACGTACGCACCGGGAGCCGGGTCGTCTCGACCTTGCCGAAGAGGAAGGACGTGAAGGCGTCCGTGAGGACGGACATCGGGTCCCGCATCAGTGCATCAGCCCCTACCTTCGGATTCCGGTCGCGAACGGGAGCGTGTTCACGAAGGCCCTGTGATGCTCACGGTCGCACCACTCCAGCTTGAGGTACGACTTCCCGGCCGAGGCCCGGATCGTCCGCTTGTCGCGGGCGAGGGCCTCCGGGGAGCGGGAGGAGACGGTGATGTAGCCGACGAGGTTGACGCCGGCCGCGCCGCTGGCGAGGTCCTCGCCGCGTTGGTCGAGGCGGGAGTGGGAGGCCACGTCCCGGGGGTCGACCGTGCGGTTCATCTTGGCGGCGCGGCTGGCTTCGGCCTCGTCGTTCGTCTTCTCGGTCAGCATGCGTTCGATGGCGATCTCGGTGGGTTCCAGGTCCATCGTGACGGCGACTGTGCGGATGACGTCCGGGGTGTGGACCAGGAGTGGGGCCAGGAAGTTGACGCCCACCGGGGTCATCGGCCACTCCTTGACCCACGCCGTGGAGTGGCACCAGGGGGCGCGGGTGGACGACTCGCGGGTCTTCGCCTGGAGGTACGTCGGCGCCGTCGCGTCCAGCTCGGCCGGCCAGGCGTTGCGTTTGGTCATGGCCTGGATGTGGTCGATGGGGTGGTCGGGGTCGTACATGGAATGGACGAGGGAGGCCAGGCGGCCCTGCCCCAGGGGCTGCCGTACGCGGATGTCGGCCTCCTGGAGGCGCGAGCAGATGTCGGTCAGCTCGCGGGCCATGACGACCGCGAGGCCCGCGTCCCGGTCGAGCTTCCTGCCGCCCTGCGGGCGGGCCGCGCGGGCCATCGCGTGGGCCTCGGCGGCGAGTTCGCGGGTGTAGTGCATACAGGCGACGAGGTACGCGCGGTGCTGCTCGCTGCTGGTGGAGACCATGGACTGGAGCTGGTCGTACGAGTGCTGGAGCCAGCCGGGGGCGCGTTCGTCGCCGCGTACGGCCACGTCTTTGGCGTGGGCGTCCGGGTCGGCCGGGAGGGTGCGGGCGAGCATCTGGATGCGGGTGACGAAGCCGTCGCCGTTGGCCACGTGCTTGAGGAGGGTGCCGAAGCGGTCGACCAGGGCTTCCTGGTCCTCGGAGTCGCGCAGGCCGACGCCGGGGCCCTCGATCTCGATGGCGGCGGTGACGGTTTTGCGGTCGGCGTGGAGGAGTACGGCGATCTCGTCCGGGCCGAAGGGGGCGGCCAGCCAGGTGATGCGGCCGATGCCCGGCGGGGGCCCGACCTCGACCTCGCGGCCGTCGAAGCGGGTGCCGGCCTCCATGGCACCGCTGCGGTAGGCGGCGGCCGAGCGGAGGGTGCGCTTGTAGCTGCGGTTGACCTCGAACCACTTGTAGAACGTGCGGTGCTTGTACGGCACGTACACCGCGGCCAGGGCCACCAGGGGGAAGCCCATCAGCAGCACGATGCGCAGGGAGAGGACGGGGACCAGGAGCCCGCACATCATGCCGAGGAACGCGCCCGCGATGATCAGCGCGATCTCGCCGGTCTCGCGGTTGCGGCCGATGATCGCGTTCGGGCGGGCGCGCCCGATCAGATATGTACGGCGGGGCGTGACCGGTTGCGGATGGGACACGTGGGACTGGGTCGTCAACGCCCTTCACCTCCCGTGCGGTTGGTACTGCTGTTGCGGGTGTTGCTGGCGTGGGGCGTGTCGGCAGGGCTCGTACGGGGCGGGGGTGCGGCGGAGGGGACAGTTCCGCCGCCACCGCCCGACGAGGGGCGGCCGCTGTGCGCGGCCACGCCTCCGGACGCGGGGTTGGACGGGCGGGGCTGGCTGGAGGCCGCTGCCGCTCCGCCGCCGTTGCTGTTGCTGTCGGCCCGGGTGCTATGGGTCTTGATGCCCTGGGCGACGAGGGAGGCCGGGGAGCTGATGACGGCCGCGGCCTTGCCCTCGGCGCCCTGCATGATGCGGTTGTTGCGCGAGTTGGCGATCTCGTCGCCGAAGCCCGGGACGAAGCGGTAGATCATCGCGGACGCGAAGATGGCGAGCAGGATGATCGCCAGGCCGGAGACGACGGCCGAGAACGCGTCCGGGCCCTCCTCCGCCGACAGCGCGCCCGCCAGGCCCAGCACGATCACGATCACCGGCTTGATCAGGATGACGGCGATCATGATGCCCGCCCAGCGGCGGACGTGGCCCCACAGGTTCTTGTCGACGAGGCCCGCGTAGACGACGGTGCCGAGGAGTGCGCCGACGTAGAGGAGGGCTGCTCGGATCACCAGTTCGAGCCAGAGGACGCCGGCCGCCAGGATCGACACCAGGGACACGACGATCAGCATGATCGGGCCGCCGCCGATGTCCTCGCCCTGTTCGAGGGCGGTGGAGAAGTTGCCGAAGAAGGTGCCCGTCTGGTCGCCGGTGGCCTTCGCCAGGACCTCGGTGACGCCGTCGGTGGCCGAGACGACCGTGTAGAGGATCAGAGGGGTGAAGGCCGAGGCCAGCACGGTCAGCCAGAGGAAGCCGATCGCCTCCGAGATGGCGGTCGTCAGGGGGACACCTCGCACCGCCCTCTTCGCCACCGCCAGCAGCCAGAGGATCAGTGTGAGAATGGTGGACGCGGCGAAGACCACCGCGTACTGCTGGAGGAACGTCGCGTTCGTGAAGTCGACGTTCGCGGTCTCCTGTACGGCGGCCGAGAGCTTGTCGATGGTCCAGGAGGCGGCGTCGGCGCAGCCCTTGGCCAGGGAGGAGAGGGGGTCGAGGGAGTCGGGGAGGCCGGTCGTGCCGGCGCCCGGGGTGTCGCCTCCGCTGTCGCCCTCGCAGTGCTCCTTGGCCTGGCCGGTGAGCAGGGAGCAGGCGTCGTCGGACGGTGTGGGGGTCGGGGTGGGCGCGTCGGCGGCGGTGGCCCGGGGCGCCAGCAGGACGACGCCGAGCTGGACGGCTGCCAGGGCTCCGGTGAGCCTGAGCGCGCGACGGGGGCTGCGCGGGTTACGCGGACCGCGCGGGCTGAGCGGACTACCGGGCATAGGTGAACCCTCCGAACTCCTCGACCGCCTTGCCGATCTCATCGGCCCCGGAGACCGGGTTGTCTCCGCTGATGGGGGTGGGGCCGGTCGTCTGGCTGGTCTCGACGACCTTCCAGTCGCCGTCGGTCCAGTTCAGCTTCACGGTGACGGTGGACCAGCTGCTGGTCACAGGGCTGGTGGTGTTCTCGCCGGTGAGCCCGAACAGGCTGTTGCACCAGACCTCGACGGTGGCCGTGTCGGCGTCGGCGGCGGTGACCTTCGTGCCCACCGGCAGGGTGCGGTTGACGAAAGTGCTGCCCGAGGGCGCGGTGCCGTCCTCGTCGAGGCCGACGCTTCTCAGGAGGTCGGCCGAGTAGGCCGCGTCCAGCCCGGACTGGAGCCGGTCGAGCGCACCGGGGTCGGCCACGGTCTGCACGATCGCGTGCCGCGTGGCCGTGTTGAACATACCGTCGGAGCCCAGGGCCGCCGCGTAGTTGGCCGCCGCGCTCTGGGCCCCCTGCTCGTCATGGGCGTACCCCGTCGGGATCCCGTCCGTCTTCGACTCCACCGGCCGGGTCCCCGAAGCCGCCGTCGGCGAGGTCTCCGCCACTTCCGTGCCGCCCGAACCGGCGGCGGTGTCCCCGGAATCGTTGCTTCCACGGTTGGCAAAGGCAATGGCGGCAATGAGGAGCACCACCACGCCCACCACGGTCACGAGGCTGCGGGAGGACGCGGAACGCCCGCGCCGCGCCCCGCCGTACGGGTCGTCGCCCCGCTCCGGCAGACGCGTGCGGGTGTGCCCGCTGCCGCCGTACGCTCCGCTGTCACCGCCCAGTGGAGCGCCCTGCTCGTTGTCGAGACTCATGCCGCCTACGCCCCCTCGCCCTCGACTCGGTGCAACGTGTCGCAGTACGACGGTAGCCGTGCTGGTTCCCGCGCGGGCGCGGTGTGGTGACTCGACATCAAGGGAACGCAACCTCAGCCGGTGGGCACGACGGACAGGTGGGGTAGTGGGGAACCGGGCGTGCCCGGCCGGGGACTGACGGGTCGTGACAGGGGCCACGTGCCGGGCGGGCGGCTGCTCGGGGCGCTACACCGCCATTCCGTACACGATCGTGAAGACCGTGCCCAGTGAACCGATGATGAAGACTCCGGTCAGGCCCGCGATGATGAGACCTTTCCCCTGTTCGGCGCTGAAGGTGTCGCGCAGCGCCGTCGCGCCGATGCGCTGCTTCGCCGCACCCCAGATCGCGATGCCGAGGCAGAGCAGGATGGCGACCGCCATCACGACCTCGATCATCACGCGCGCCTCATTGCCGAGGCTTCCGAACGGGCCCCAGTCCGGGGCGATTCCGCCGATGATCGTCGTGATGTCGCCCTCGTCGGCTGCAAGGAACATGTAAGTCACCGCCCCTAGTGGGTCGTTCTGCACCCTCTGCGCGGGTGCGCAGAGGTCGGGCCCATTGTCGCCGACAATGACGCCGTCGTATGTCGACTTGGCGTCATTCATTGGCGGGTTTCGTACGTATCGCTTGCCGAACCCTGGTCGCCGGCCCTCGCGAGGCCCTATGGGGGAGCGCGGGACGGTATGTGAAGGGTCGTATGGTCACTCTATGTATCACGGCAGGTCACGCCGGGCAATGAGGTCGAACCGGAACCTGTGGTGTGGTTCCGTCGTTAATCCCCCCTATTCCTCCCTATTCCCTTCCTCCGCCCCGCTTCTGACGGGACGTCGAGTCGGTGTCCTGCGGTTTCGAGTGTGCCGGATGGGGGTGTAGGGATTTTGTCAGGGGTCCGGGAGCCGGATTACGTCACCCATCGCTTATATAAGCTTCAGCTGATACTTTGGCCACATGCACGCGTTCGATGTACTCGGAGACCCCGTCCGGCGGCGGATTCTGGAGCTGCTCGCCGACGGGGAGAAGACCTCCGGGGCGGTCTCGGAGGTCATCAGGGCGGAGTTCGGGATATCGCAGCCGGGTGTCTCACGGCATCTGAAGGTGCTCCGGGAGAACGGCTTCGCGACCGTACGCCCGGAGGGCACCCGGCGCCTGTACGCGGTGAACTCGGAGCCGTTGCGTGACATCGACGCGTGGCTCGACCGATTCCGCCGCTTCTGGACCCCGCACCTGGACGCCCTGGCCACGGAAATCGCCCGCGGCAAGCGCGAGCGCCGGCTCGTCGGCGAGGAACGTGAGCGTGAGCGTGACGAGGGGGAGCGGCCGCACACCTGAGAGGGACCCCCATGATCGATGTCAGCCACGAGATCAATGCCGTACGGCGCCGGGTGGGCCGCCGTGTCTTCAAGGCGGGCGAGGCGCGGGTGGTGACCGTGAGCCGGACGTACGACTCGACCGTCGAGGACGTCTGGGACGCCTGCACCAACCCCGAACGCATCCCCCGCTGGTTCCTCCCCGTCTCCGGCGACCTCAGCCTCGGCGGGCGCTACCAGCTGGAGGGCAACGCGGGCGGCACGATCGAGCGCTGCGACCCGCCCAAGGGCTTCTTCGCGACCTGGGAGTACGGCGGTGAGGTCAGCTGGATCGAGGTGCGCCTGAACCCGGACGGCGAGGGCAGGACGCGTTTCGAGCTGGAGCACATCGCCCACGTCGACGACGAGCGATGGGCCCAGTTCGGGCCGGGGGCCGTCGGCGTCGGCTGGGACCTGGGCCTCATGGGCCTCGCCGTCCACCTCGAAACCGGGGCCGCCGTCCCGCCGGAGACCACGGCCTGGATGGTCTCCGAGGACGGCCGCCGCTTCGTGGCCCTCAGCAGTGAGGCCTGGGGCGCGGCGAGCGTCGAGGCGGGCGAGGACGAGACGGCCGCGCGGGAGGCGGCGGACCGGACGACGGCGTTCTACACGGGGGTGGAAACGGGGGCGGAAGAGGGCTCGTCGGAGGGCGGGGCTCCTGGCGAGGGCTGACCTCTGGCGAAGGCATCCCTGGGGTGGCGCGCCCGTCCCCGGTGCGGGCGCGACACCACCATGGACAGGACAACTTTGCGGTGCAAACGGAGCGCGTTCCAGGCTTTGCCGCAGGAGGAAAACCTTTGGGGCGGGGTTCGGCCGGGTTCGGCCGAGACCGAGGCCGGGCTCAGGCCGGCAGTCGGCCGTTCAGTACGGCCATGCCGAGGACCGTGGCGCTGTGCCGTACCGCCTGCCCGTCCCGGTGGGTCTCCAGCAGGCCCGCCGCGCGCAGGACGGCCGCGTGGCGGCTGACCACCGGCAACGCTACGCCGACACGGGCGGCCAGTTCGGTGGTCGTGCCGGCCGTCACGGCGGCTTCGAGGATCGCGGCGCGCGTACGCCCCATGAGGCCCAGCAGCGGGGAGCCGCCGCCACCGCCGCCCGGCTGTCCGCCTGAGAGGAAGCCCAGGCCCGGTGCCAGCGGATACACCAGGACCGGGGGCCGGTTCCCGTCCATGAGGGTGATCGGCTGAATTCGGCAGAAAATCGACGGTACGAGGACGAGGCCGCGGCCCTCCAGATGCAGGTCCTGGTCCGCGTACACCGGAATGTGCAGCACCGGCGCCTCCCAGCGCACCCGCGGGTGCAGTTCCGCGAGCAGCCGGTCGATACCGCCGGTCAGCACCGCCCGGCCCCGCGCGGCCCGGTCCGCCTCCGTGTGCGCCCGGATACGGTCCTGGTACGGGGCGAGGGCCACCCGGTGGTACGCCGTCAGCGCCTCCCCGAGCACCCCGAGCACCTCGCGGTCGGCCCCGGCGAGCTCCCGTGTCCACGCGGTCGTCGGCGCGGTCCTCGCCAGGTGGGTCAGGTCGGTGCGGATCACGTCCCGTGGGGTGGACAGGAGGCGGTCCAGCTGGGCCTCGAAGTCCGCGTCGCCGCGGCCCGGCGTCAGGAAGTCCGGCGAGTATCCCCACGGGCGCGCCAGTTCCGTCAGCAGCCGCACCGACCCGGGCAGCGCGGCGCGGGTTCTGCGCCGCCATTCGCCGAACACGAGCGAACCGTCGTCCTCCTGCAGTGAGTGCAGGCTCAGCAGGACGTCCCACAGCGGGTCGGTGCCGTCGGCGAAGGTGACGTTGCGCAGGTCCTCGCCGGTGAAATGGATGCGCAGCATCTCTCTGCCTTTCGGGGGCCTTTCGGTGCCTCTCGGTGTCTCTGGGTGCCTCTCGGGTGGGGGTCAGTGGGCGTCCAGTTCGATGCCCTCCACGAAGTGGTCGAACTCGCCGGCCTGTACGCCCAGTACGAACGCGTCCCACTTGCGGCGGTTGGTTGTCACCACGTTGTCGGGGTCGCTGGTCTCGCGGATGTACACGGGGGCCTCCGGGTCGTCCTCGCCCTCACCCTCACCGAAGGCGATCTCGATCCAGGGGCCGGGGCCGGTGGCGTCCTCGGGGGCGGCTCGGATCCAGTCGAGGTTGGGGGGGATGTCAGACATGGGAGTCCTTTTTGGGTGTTTTGAGGGTCTGGAGGAGGGCGTCGAAGGTGCGGGGGGTGGTGTTGAGTATCGCTTGGGTGGGGTCGCTGGATTCGGTGAGGTGGATGGCGAGGGGGTTGTCTTTGGAGGTGACGTGTACGCAGGAGTGGCCCGCACCGCAGTGGGACGACTTCTGCCAGGTGCGGGCTATGTGCACGCAGGCTTCGCCTTCGCCGCAATACGAGGACTTCTGCCAGAGGGCGGGGGGCATCGCGGTTCCTTTCACAGGCTCTGGACGATGGTCCGGATGAAGTCGCGCGACTCTTCGGGACCGAGGGCCGTCGTCTCCATACGCTCCAGAAGGACGCGGTACTTGTCGAGCTGGGCTTCGGCGTAGATGAGCGCAGAGCCATGGGACTGGTCGAGATGCACTGTGTCCAGCCGCGGTACTGGGCCGGTGGCGTACAGGGTCGACTGTCCCGACCCGGGATAGCCCCCGGCGGTGAACGGGATCACCTGGACCGTGATGTGTGGGCGCTCGCCCATGTCGAGGATGTGCTGCAACTGCCGTTTGGTGACGGCGGGACCGCCGAACTGCATGCGCAGGGCTGCTTCATGGATGACCGCCCGGTACCGGGTCGGGGAGTCTCTGAAGAGGATGGCCTGACGCTTGATGCGGAACGAGAGGCGGTGCTCGATGTCCGGCGGCGAGAGTTCGGGCACGACCTGGCGGAAGACCTCGCGGGCGTGGTCGTGGATCTGGAGCAGCCCGGGAATGTGGGCTGTAGTCCCGGCGCGCAGGCCCGTCGAGTGGTGCTCCACCTCCGCCAGGTCGAGCAGGCTGTTGGGCAGGAGTTCGCGGTACTCCTCCCACCAGCCCCGCTTGCGGTCCGGGGTCATCGTGGTGAGTGCCTCGACGAGGTCCCTGTCGGAGCAGTCGTAGTGGGCGGCGATCACGCGCAGGCGCTCGGGGCTCACGCCGTGGCGGCCGGCCTCGATGTTGCTGACCTGGTTCTGCTTGATGCCGAGGAGCTGTGCGGCCTGCGTCGAGGTCAGGCCTGCCCGCTCGCGCATCTTGCGCAGCTCGGTCCCCAACCGGAGTTGACGCCCGGTCGGAGTGCCTCTCATGGCCAACGTGGTTCTCCTTCGGCGCTGCTATGTCACCCACACGCATGAACACTGAAGCACTTCAGGCACTCAGGTCTAACAACTTACAACTCTCCGCTACCTTCGAAGTGCGCCACCACCCGGTGGCACCACCCAACTCCCCTCTGTGACCGGAGACTTCCACGGCAACCGTAACCCCGTCCTGGAACTGCACCCTTCGCCTTCCCCGCGATCCCAGGGCCCCCGGCGTCGCCCGCGCCACCCTCCGGGCCGTTCTCGCGGCGCACGACCTGTCCGAACACACCCCTGCCGCCGAGCTGCTGGCCTCCGAGCTGCTCACCAACGCGCACCTGCACACCGAGGGGCCGTACGCCCTCCGCCTCCTCGACCGTGCCGGACGGCTGCGCGTGGCCGTGTGGGACGCGGACCCGACCGTGCCGCCCGGGTTCAAGAAGGGTGCCCCCGTCGGCGTAGCGCAGGAAGAGGCCGAATCCGGTCGCGGGTTGCGGCTCGTGCGGGCGTGTGCCGACGACGTGGGTGTGTCCGTGGTGGGGGAGGGCGGGAAGTTGTTGTGGGCCGAGTGTCAGCGGGGTGGCCTAGAGTGATGGGCCGTGATCATTCCGTTGTGGCAGGTCCGCCTTTACACTTCTCGTCGGTGGACTCCTTGGCGGCGAGGGGCGGTTGACGGTGCGTAAGGCGTGGATCACGGCGGGCGCCGCCCTCGGTGCCGGGCTGAGTTTCGTCATGCTGCTCGTCGTCGGGGTGTACATGGTCGCCGGGAACCTCGCGGGCGGGGTGGGAGGCGGAGCCGTGAAGCTCGCCACCGGGGCCGTGCCGGCCGCGTATCAGGCGCTCGTGCAGAAGTGGGGCAATCTGTGCCCCGCCATCAACCCCGCTCTGCTGGCCGCGCAGTTGTACCAGGAGAGCGGGTTCAATCCGCGGGCGCAGAGTCCGGCGGCGGCGCAGGGGATCGCGCAGTTCATTCCGGGGACCTGGGCCACGCACGGGATCGACGGTGACGGGGACGGGGACCGCGACGTCTGGGACCCGAATGACGCGATTCCGTCGGCCGCGTCGTACGACTGCACGCTCGCGAAGTACGTGAAGGACGTACCCGGCGACCCGACGCAGAACATGCTCGCGTCGTACAACGCGGGGGCGTACGCGGTCATCAAGTACGGGGGTGTGCCGCCGTACTCGGAGACGCAGAACTACGTCAAGACGATTACGACGCTGCAGGAGAGTTTCGCGGCGCCGGTGACGCGGGTCGACCCGTCGGAGCAGGCGGCGGGGGCGATCGAGTATGCGCAGACGAAGCTCGGGACGCCGTATCTGTGGGGCGGGAACGGTACCGCTGACCAGGGCGGACGCTTCGACTGCTCGGGGCTGACGAAGGCGGCGTACGAGAGTGTGGGGATCACGTTGCCGCGCGTTGCCAATGACCAGTACAACGCCGGGCCGCATCCCGGGAGGGATGAGCTGTTGCCGGGTGATCTGGTGTTCTTCTCGGACGACCTGACGAACTCGCGGGCCATTCGGCATGTGGGGATTTATGTCGGTGGCGGATTCATGATCGACGCGCCTCGGACGGGGGCTGTGATCCGTTTCGACCCCATCGACACTCCGGATTACTTCGGGGCGACGCGGGTGACCGAAGATGGCGCGAAAGCGTTGCCCACGGCGGTCTGATCGATCCGTAATTCTCTGTGAACCCCTGCCCTGAACTGCGGAGACGTATCTCTCTTCGATAACGTCTGCGTGATCATTTGGTGGAGGGTGGAACGTAGAGAAGGGGACTGTGCGTTCCTTTGCTTGAAGCGCTTCGATGCGCTACGGGCCACGGGGGTGGTAGGTGCGGCGCACGTACGGGTGCGGTCGCGGGAACTGACGACGAAGGGGCCGCTGGACGATGGCTGGAGTCGCCGTAGCCGGATCCGGGGCGTATCTCGCCGAGTCCGGGTCGAACCCCGACGTCGAGTTGCTCTACGACGTCAACGGGCTGGCCAAGGACGCGCCGCACTGGTTCGACCGGGGTATGGAGTTCGTGGGCGAGTACGGGTTGTTGCTCGCCATGGTGCTGTTGGTGGTGTGGTGCTGGTGCGGGGTGCGGCGGCGGGGGGACGAGGATGCCGCCTCGTCCGTGGCCGCGCTGGTGTGGGCGCCGTTGGCTGCCGGGGTCGCTGTTCTCGTGAACATTCCGATACGGGGCTTTGTGGAGCGGCCTCGGCCCTTTGTCGACCATGAGGGGCTTGAGGTTCTGGTCTCCGGCAAGACCGACTACTCGTTCGTGAGCGACCATGCGACGTTGACCATGGCCATGGCGGTGGCGTTGTTCGTCGTCAACCGGCGGTTCGGGCTGGTGGGGCTGGGGCTCGGGCTGTTGGAGGGCTTCTGCCGGGTGTACATGGGCGTGCACTATCCGACGGACGTGGTCGGGGGGTTCGCGCTCGGGACGGCGGTGGCGTTGTTGCTGTCGCCGGTGGCCATGGCCTTGTTGACGCCGGTGATGCGGGCGGTTGAGCGGTCGCCTCGGGTGGGGTGGGTGATCCGTGCGCGAGGGGGGGACGGGCAGGGGGCGGTGATTCCTCCTCGGGCTCGGATGGAGGGGGTTGCGGAGGAGCGGGATCTGGCGGCCTGAGGGTTCTTCGCCCCCGCCGCCCCTACCCGTCCCATCCCCAGGGGCTGCCGCCCCTTCGACCTCGCTTCTTGGGGGCTGCGCCCCCAGGCCCCCGCTGGGAGTGTCAGGGGTGGGTGGGGGAGTTCCGGGTGGGTGGGTGTTGGTCGGGGGTGGGTGGTGTGGGGTGTTGGGTGGGTGCGAGTTGTGTGTGGCCGGTCGCGCCCACGCGGCGGAGCCGCATATCGATACAGCCCCGCGCCCCTTACGGGGTGCAGCCCCCTCGGCCCCTACAGCGACTGGGGGAAGCGGAAGAAGTTGTTGGGGTCGTAGCGCTTCTTCAGGGTCGTGAGGCGGGGGGCCGCGTCGCCGTAGTAGGACTTGCGCCAGTTGGGGAGGGTGGGGTCGGTGTAGTTCTGGTAGGCGGCGCCGGAGGCGTGGCGGCGCATCGACCTGTGGGCCTCCGTCAGCCAGGACCGGGACGGGCCGCCGGACGTGCCCGCGCGCCACGAGGCGATGTACTGGGCCAGCATGCGGGAGCGGCGGTGGACGAAGGCCGTGGCGGTGGGGGAGACGCGGTTCACCTCGCCGCCCAGGGCTGTGAGGGCGATGCTGCCCGCGCCGCCCCGGACCGATGAGATCTGGTTCAGGAGGGTTTGGATGCCTGCGCGGGAGATCGAGCGGTCGAAGAAGTCCGAGCGGGCCGCGTACGTTTCGCGGCCCAGTGCGCCGGTGGGCGTGCGGCCGGGGGTCCTGCCCGGCAGGTGGCACTGGGCGTCCGTGGAGAAGGACGAGCAGCCCGCGTAGACCTCCATGGACTCCTCGTAGGAGCGGCGCTTCAGCGACACGCTGCGTGCCGGGGCGCCGACCCGGTCCGCCAGGCGGTCCACCGCGTTCTGGAGTTCGCGGTACGTGCCCAGGGAGAAAGCGGAGACCGAGATCGTGGGGGTGCCTCCCGCCGCGTTGCCCACGGTGCACGAGGACCAGATCTCGTCCGGCTGGTTCGGCCCCCACTCCTGCCAGGCCGCGATGACCGCCGCCGCCCTCGACCACGGCCAGCTCATGTGCGCCGAGACGCCCTGGGGGGCCGGGTGTGTGCGGAAGCGGAGTTCCGTGACCACGCCGAAGTTGCCGTTCCCGGCGCCGCGCAGCGCCCAGAAGAGGTCCTTGTTCTCGGTGGCGTTCGCGACGAGGCGCTTGCCGTCCGCCGTGATCAGCGTCGCCTGGGTGAGGCTGTCGCACGTCAGGCCGTACGCCCTGGACACCACCCCGTGGCCGCCGCCCAGCGTCAGGCCCGAGACGCCCACCGTCGGGCACGAGCCCGCGGGGATCGTCACGCCCTTCGCGGCCAGAGTGCGGTACACGTCGATCAGCTTCGAGCCGGCGCCTATGACGGCCTCGTTTCCGCTCGCGCGGATTCTCCTCAGCTTCGAGACGTCCACCACGAGCCGGCCGTTCCCGCTCGACCAGCCCGCGTAGGAGTGGCCGCCGTTGCGGATCGAGACGCGGATGTCGTGGGCCCTGGCGTAGGCGAGGAGCGTGCGGATGTCCTCCGCGTGGGAGGCGTACGCCACGGCCGCGGGCTTCAGGCCGTCGAAGCGGGTGTTGTACAGCTGGCGGGCCGTGGCCCAGGAGCGGTCACCGGGGCGGATGAGCGGGCCGTCGAGGTCGCGGGCCAGGGCCCTCCAGTTGGCGGCGGCGCGGGTGCTGGTCGTCGCCGTACGGACGGGAGTGCCGGTGGTGCTGCGGGCGGTTCCCCCGCCGGCGCTCTCTGTGCATCCGGCCGTCGTCGCCACCGCGAGTGCGGCCACGCCACCGCCGATGAACATGCGCCGTTCCATATGTGCCTCCCGGCCTACGGTTGGTTCCGTGGAACGAGACGGTGCTTCAGGCACGAGGGTTCCCTGGGCGGCGTGACGATGACACGGGCGTCCGACGATTACAGGGGCGTACTCCGTCCGGTACACGGGTGTTCTCCGTCCGGTACACGGGTGTTCTCCGTCCGGGCGTCGCGGGAAGCCCGCGTGGCGGAAGCCTTGGCTCCGGTCGAATCTGGCCATGCGTGCGATTGCTGAGCGCTGTCGTGCCGGGGCGCGTTCATCGGGACCGGGTCGTGTCCTTGGCGTAAGCGTTCCGTGACCTCACCACACGGACGGCAGGGGTTCACTCGCCGTTCACTTATGGCCATCGGCGGCTTCACCTGATCTGCCTAATTTCGGCCTTACCCGGTGCGGAGTGCGGCACGGACAGCACTCGTGTGCCACCTATGACCAGCAGTCTGAGGGACAGCCGACCGGCACGTTCCGAAGGCCGAACACAACGACTTCGCACGCCGCCACGTGAACGGCGGCTCCTGGAAGGAACTCCCGAAAGTGAAGCTTCAGCGCAAGAACCGGCTTCGCGCCCTTTCGCTCGGCGCCATCGCCGTCTCCGGCGCCCTGGCCCTGACGGCGTGCGGCTCCGACGACACGGGCGACACCGGCAGCGGCGACAGCCCGACGGCCGCGAACAGCAACATCGACTGCGGTGACGCCAGCGGTCAGCTGCAGGCCTCCGGCTCCTCCGCGCAGAAGAACGCGATCGACGCGTGGATCAAGCAGTACTCGGCCGCGTGCCCGGACGTGCAGCTCAACTACAACCCGACCGGTTCGGGCGCGGGTATCACCGCGTTCCTCCAGGGCCAGACCGCGTTCGCCGGTTCGGACTCCGCGCTGGACTCCGAGGAGATCGAGCAGTCGAAGGAGGTCTGCGAGGGCAGCCAGGCCATCGACCTGCCCGCGGTCGGCGGCCCGATCGCCGTCGGCTACAACGTGCCGGGTGTCGACAACCTCATCCTGGACGCCGCGACCCTCGCCCAGATCTTCGACAGCAAGATCACCAACTGGAACGACGACGCCATCGCGGAGCTGAACCCCGACGCGGAGCTTCCCGACCTCAAGATCCAGGCCTTCCACCGCTCGGACGAGTCCGGCACCACGGACAACTTCACCAAGTACCTGCAGGCCGCCGCGCCCGACGACTGGACGTACGAGCCCAGCAAGGCGTGGGAGGCCAAGGGCGGTCAGTCCGCGTCCGGCTCCTCCGGTCTGGCGCAGCAGGTGACGCAGACCGAGGGTGCGATCTCGTACTTCGAGCTCTCGTACGCCAAGGACGGCATCAACACGGTCGACCTGAAGACCGAGGCCGCCGACCCGGTCGAGGCGACCATCGAGAACTCCACCGCGGCCATCGGCGCGGCCAAGGTCGTCGGCACCGGCAAGGACCTGGCGCTGGAGCTGGACTACACGCCGGCCACCGAGGGTGCCTACCCGATCGTGCTGGTGACGTACGAGATCGTCTGCGAGAAGGGCAACAAGGCGGAGACCCTGCCCGCCACCAAGTCCTTCCTCAACTACATCGCCTCCGAGGACGGCCAGGCGCTGCTGACCGACGCCGGTTACGCGCCGATGCCCGAAGAGATCATCACCAAGGTTCGCGACACCGTCTCGGGCCTGAGCTGACCTGAGTGTGCGGCCCCCTCCCCACCGGAGCGGGCCGCACCGTCCGGTGCACCGCCGCCAGGAGCCGCCGCCGACCCGCGGTGGCTCCGCTACAGAGCCGCCACCCCTGACGGCTCCGCAGACCGGAGAACCTTGATGGACATATCGACAGAGAACCCCACCTCTCCTCCCTCGACTCCCGAGCCGCCCACGGCGACCGAGCAGAAGCGCGCCGCCCGTGGAGCCACCCGTCCCGGAGACCGGATCTTCCTCGGCCTCTCCCGCGGTTCCGGCATCTTCCTGCTGGCGATCATGGCGGCCATCGCCGTGTTCCTCAGCATCCGCGCCGCGAGTGCGATCAGTAAGGACGAGGGCAACTTCTTCACCACCTTCGAGTGGAACCCCACCGGCGACCCGCCGGTCTTCGGCATCGCCGTCCTGGCCTTCGGCACGCTCGTCTCGTCGGTCATCGCCATGGCCATCGCGGTTCCGGTCGCGGTCGGCATCGCCCTGTTCATCACGCACTACGCCCCGCGCAAGCTGGGCGGCACCATCGCGTACGTGATCGACCTGCTCGCCGCCGTGCCGTCCATCGTGTACGGCCTGTGGGGCGCCCTCGTCCTCGTACCGCATCTGGACGGCCTCTACGGCTGGCTGGACAAATACTTCGGCTGGACCGGAATCTTCGAGTGGAACGGCGGCGCTCCCCGCTCGCTGTTCACCGTCGGCATCCTGCTCGCGATCATGATCCTGCCGATCATCACCAACGTGAGCCGCGAGGTCTTCAAGCAGGTCCCGCGGATGCACGAGGAGGCCGCCCTCGCCCTCGGCGCCACGCGCTGGGAGGTCATCCGCATGTCCGTCCTGCCCTTCGGGCGCTCCGGCGTGATCTCCGCCTCGATGCTGGGCCTCGGCCGCGCGCTCGGCGAGACGATGGCCGTGGCGATGGTCCTGTCGCCGACCTTCGACATCAACGCCAGCCTGCTCGACCCGGGCGGCGGCACGTTCGCGCAGAACATCGCCAGCAAGTTCAACGAGGCCACCGAGAACGGCCGTGACGCCCTCATCGCCTCCGGTCTGGTCCTCTTCGTCATCACCCTGCTGGTCAACGGCACGGCGCGCATGATCATCGCCCGCCGCAAGGAGTTCTCGGGGGCCAACGCATGAGCAACGCGACTGTTTCCGCCAAGCGCCCGAGCGGCCTGCACGGCGCCCGCCTGCCCAAGTGGTTCCCGTGGGCGGCCGCCGCGGGCTCCATCGCCCTCGGTATCGGCATCGGCATCGTGGCCGGGCTGGACAGCTCCGTCCAGTGGGGTCTGATCGCCGCGGTCCTGTTCATCGTCGGGTCGTACGGCATCGCCGCGCGCGTCGAGGGCCGCCGGCAGGCCAAGGACCGGATGGCGACCAGCCTGGTCTGGGTCTCGTTCATCGTGGCCGTCATCCCGCTGGCCTCCCTCGTGTACGAGACCGTCAAGCGCGGGGTGAAGGTCTTCGACGGGTACTTCCTCAGCCACTCGATGGGCCTGGTCTCCGACACCGAGCCCGGCGGCGGTATCTACCACGCCATCCTCGGCACCCTGGAGCAGGTCGGCCTCGCCGCCCTGATCTCCGTGCCGGTCGGTGTGCTGACGGCGATCTACCTGGTCGAGTACGGCCGTGGCAAGCTCGCCAAGGCCGTCACCTTCTTCGTCGACGTCATGACGGGCATCCCGTCGATCGTCGCGGGCCTGTTCATCCTCAGCCTGTGGATCGTGATCCTGGGCATGGGCTACTCCGGCTTCGCCGGCTCGATGGCCCTGACCATCCTGATGCTGCCGGTCGTCGTCCGCTCCACCGAGGAAATGCTCAAGCTCGTCCCGAACGAGCTGCGCGAGGCCTCGCTGGCGCTGGGCGTGCCGAAGTGGCGGACCATCCTGAAGGTGGTCGTGCCGACCTCCATCGGCGGTATCACCACGGGTGTCATGCTCGCGGTCGCCCGTATCACCGGTGAGACCGCGCCGCTGCTGCTGCTGGTGTGGGTGACGAACTTCATCAACGCCAACCCGTTCTCCGACCCGCAGGGCTCGCTGCCGGTGTACATCTATCTGCAGTACACCAACAGTGGAGGCTCGGGGGCGGCGTACGACCGTGCCTGGGCGGCGGCACTGACGCTCATCGCCTTCATCATGATTCTCAACCTGGCGGCCCGTGGTATCGCCCGCTGGAAGGCCCCGAAGACCGGTCGCTAAAGCATCGATATGCGGCTACCGCCGCGTGGGCCCATCAGCGACCAGTCCTCTCGTTCGAAAGAAGCAGTGATTGACATGGCCAAGCGCATCGACGTCAGCGGCCTCACCGCCTACTACGGCTCCTTCCGGGCCATCGAGGACATCTCGATGACCGTCGAGCCCCGTTCCGTCACGGCCTTCATCGGCCCCTCCGGCTGCGGCAAGTCCACGTTCCTCCGCACCCTCAACCGGATGCACGAGGTCACGCCCGGTGGGCGGGTCGAGGGCAAGGTCATGCTCGACGACGAGAACCTGTACGGGGCCGGGGTCGACCCGGTGGCCGTGCGGCGTGAGGTCGGCATGGTCTTCCAGCGGCCGAACCCGTTCCCGACGATGTCGGTGTACGACAACGTCGCGGCGGGGCTGAAGCTCAACGGCTCCTACAAGAAGTCCGAGCTCGACGGCGTTGTTGAGAAGTCGCTCAGGGGGGCGAACCTCTGGAACGAGGTGAAGGACCGGCTGAACAAGCCGGGGTCCGGGCTGTCGGGTGGTCAGCAGCAGCGGCTGTGCATCGCGCGGGCGATCGCCGTCGAGCCGAAGGTGCTGCTGATGGATGAGCCGTGCTCCGCGCTGGACCCGATCTCGACCCTCGCGATCGAGGACCTGATCGGGGAGCTGAAGGAGCGCTTCACGATCGTCATCGTGACGCACAACATGCAGCAGGCTGCGCGGGTGTCCGACCGGACGGCCTTCTTCAACCTCGCGGCTGTCGGGCAGCCCGGCAAGCTCATCGAGATCGACGAGACGGAGCGCATCTTCTCCAACCCGTCCGTCCAGGCCACCGAGGACTACATCTCGGGCCGCTTCGGCTGATCCTCCCCCCAAGTCCCCTCGCGGTGCTGCATGGCGGTGCCACCGCGAGGCCAACAAGGACCCGTCCCCTGGCTCCCGGGGGACGGGTCCGTTGTGTTGTGTTGTACCTGCGGGTGGTCGAGCGGGTTGTTTCTCGCGGGGGCGAGGGAAGGGTGGGTCAGAGGAAGGCCAGGTTGATCAGCCAGAAGCTGGTCGCTGCCACCGCGGCGGCGGCCGGCATGGTGATGAACCAGCCGAGGACGATGTTCTTGGCGACGCCCCAGCGGACCGCGTTGAGGCGCTTGGTGGCGCCGACGCCCATGATGGCGGACGTGATGACGTGGGTCGTGGAGATGGGGGCGGTGAAGATGAAGGCCGTGGTGAACATGATCGAGGCACCGGTGGTCTCCGCCGCGAACCCCTGCGGCGGGTCCAGCTCGATGATCTTGCGGCCCAGCGTCCGCATGATGCGCCAGCCCCCCGCGTACGTGCCCAGGGACAGCATCACCGCGCTGGCGATCTTCACCCAGAGCGGGATCGCGCCGCCGTAGTCCTCGACATCGGCGATGACCAGGGCCATGACCACGACACCCATGGTCTTCTGGGCGTCCTGGAGGCCGTGCCCCAGCGCCATGCCCGCCGCAGACACCGTCTGGGCTATACGGAAACCGCGCTTCGCCTTGTGCGGGTTCGCCTTGCGGAAGATCCACATGATGGCCGTCATCACCAGGTAGCCGACCAGGAGGCCGACGACCGGGGAGACGAACATGGGGATGACGATCTTCTCCAGTACACCGTCCCAGTACACCGTCGTGCCGCCCGCCAGCGCCGCGCCCACCATGCCGCCGAACAGCGCGTGGGAGGAGGACGAGGGGAGGCCGAAGTACCACGTGATGAGGTTCCATGTGATCGCGCCGACGAGTGCCGCGAAGAGGATGCCCATCCCCTTCGAGCCCTCGGGCGTCTGGATCAGACCCTCGCTGACGGTCCTGGCGACCTCGCTGCCGAGGAAGGCGCCGGCGAGGTTCATCACCGCGGCCATCACCAGCGCGGCCTTCGGCGTCAGCGCCCGCGTCGACACCGATGTCGCGATCGCGTTCGCGGAGTCGTGGAAGCCGTTCGTGTACGTGAAGAAGAGCGCGACCAGGATGGTCACGACCAGGGCGAAGGTGTCCATGGACGGGCCTCAGGACTCCTTGACGGCGATGGTCTCCACCGTGTTCGCCACATGCTCGAACGCGTCGGCCGCCTCCTCCAGCACATCCACGATCTGCTTGAGCTTGAGGACCTCGATCGCGTCGTATTTGCCGTTGAAAAGGTGTGCAAGAAGCTTTCTGTGTATCTGGTCGGCCTGGTTCTCCAGCCGGTTGACCTCGATCCAGTACTCGGTGAGGTTGTCCATCGTGCGAAGGTTGGGCATCGCCTCCGCCGTCAGCTCGGCCGCCCTCGCCAGCACCTCGATCTGTTGTTCGACCCCCTTCGGCAGCTCCTCGATGTTGTAGAGGACGACCAGGTCGACGGCCTCCTCCATGAAGTCCATGATGTCGTCGAGGGAGGATGCGAGGGAGTAGATGTCCTCACGGTCGAACGGCGTGATGAACGAGGAGTTCAACTGGTGGAAGATCGCGTGTGTGGCATCGTCACCGGCGTGCTCCGCTGCCCGCATCCGCTCCGCGATCTCGGCCCGGTCGGACATGTCCGCCCCGAGCAGTTCCATCAGGAGTTTCGAGCCCGCGACGATGTTGTCCGCGGACGCGGCGAACATGTCGTAGAAGCTCGTCTCCCTGGGGGTCAGACGAAAGCGCACGTGGGGTCCTCGGGATGCTTCGGTTTCGGTCAGGCTGATGCTAAGTGCACCATCCGGCCACGGCTATGGGCCGCCCCCCAGTGTCACCCATCGGGCAAAGTGGTCGGCACGGGGGCACGGCGGCCCCCGGGCGGGCGCCGTGTGGGGCGGCATCCGAGGCAGCGGCCACAGGCCCCATACCCAGCAAAGTTCGTTACGATATACCCACCTGGGGTATCTGTCGTATGTGCCGCCCGAAGATGTCGGCACATGTCAGGAGGAGGACGCGATGACGACCACCGAGGCCGGCGCGACGGCGCCCTCCGAGGACCCCTCGGCCGTGGTGACCGACCACGACCGCGGGATTCACGGCTACCACAAGCAGAAGGACGAGCACCTCAAGCGGCTGCGCCGGATCGAAGGCCAGATCAGGGGCCTGCAGCGGATGGTCGACGAGGACGTCTACTGCATCGACATACTCACCCAGGTCTCCGCCTCCACCAAGGCCCTGCAGTCCTTCGCCCTCCAGCTCCTGGAGGAGCACCTGCGCCACTGCGTCGCGGACGCCGCGGTCAAGGGCGGTGCCGAGATCGACGCGAAGGTGGAGGAGGCGACGAAGGCGATCGGGCGGCTGCTGCGCACCTGAGGAGGTGCAACGGCCGTATGTCCAGGGGTGGTTTTCGGTCATGTTCGCGGCCGGGGGGCCGCGCCGCGATTGTCCGACGGCCCTCACCATGGTGGGGGCCGTTCGCGTTCATGCGCGTTCAGCGGGGCGGTTCGTGACCGTCCCCGTGGGCGCGTTCCTCCCACACCCGCAGGACCTCGTCGATACGGGCCGGGCTGAGCCGGTCCTCGTCGGCGGCCGAGGCCGCGATGATCAGATCGCCGCACAGCTCGATCTCGGCGAGGGCCACGTGGTCCTGAACTGCCGTACCGCCTGCCGGAGCCACGTGCATCACCTCTTCTCTGCCGTCACCGACTTCCTAGAGTAGGGACCGCCCTACACACCGCGCATGGCACCAACGGGCTATTCCTGCCACCCGCCCGGACGGGCCGCCGACCCCTGCCAGGGGTCCTCACGGGCCGGTGCGCCAGTCAGTTTTCGGCGATTTTCCCCGCGTAGATGTCCTCCGGCCGCGGCAGCCGTACGGAGACGGGGACCCCGAAGTCGTACAGCAGGGTCGTCGACGCGACCGCGACCGTGCCCGGCTGCTGCCCGTTGACGAAGCTGAACCGGTGGCGGACCTTCCGGATGCGGCCCTCGTCGTCGAGGTACGCGTCGAACGGGACCCGCGCCGTGGCGAACCCTTTCGCCGCCGCCGCCAAGGGTGCCCTGTTGCCCCGCGAGGCCGTTTCCGACGCCACCGCCAGGTCGGCGGTGCCCCGGTAGTGGCGTACCGGCGTGCCCGCGACCCGGGTTTCGCCCACGTACGTCGCCGTGCGCGTCCCGAGCAGTACCTCGGCCGCGGCGAACGGGTCGGTGACGCCGCCGGTGACCAGGTTGCCGTCCGACAGGGTCGCCGTCTCGACGCGGACCCATTTGTCGGCGGGGACTCCGGCGCCGCGGTTCTTCATGAACAGGGCGCCCGGTGCGAGGAGTTCGGTGATCGGGCGGTGCTCGCTGGTGCCGGCGGGGTCCTGCGGGAGGAGCACCTTCAGGCGGCCGAGCTGCTTTCCGTAGTCGTAGACGCCCTCGCCCCGGATGGTCACGCGGGTGCCGCCGGTGGCCATCTCCATCGACGTACGGGCCTTGGAGCTGCCCGCTTCGACCAGGGCGCCGGCCGCTTGGCGCAATACCTCGACGGGGTCGCTCGGGCGTGCGTCGTCGGACGCCCTGTCCTGCCCGCAGGCGGCGGCGGTGCACGCCATGAGCCCCGCCGCGACGACCGCCGCGCCCGTCCGTCTCTGCTGCCGCGCCATCATCGCCTGCCAACCCCCAAGCCGCCGGTCCGTCCCGGGCCCTCCTGTCGTCGGGTTAACGACGGGTGGGTGCGGCCGTCACGTGGGGATGGCTTTACTTGCCTTGGGTAACGTTGTCGGTGTGGCGCAGCAGGAGGACCCCGGTCTCACGCAGGAACACCGCACGACGACCGTCGAGCAGGGGCCGTTCTGCCATGCTCGCTGCGTCTGCGGCTGGAGAGGCCCGGCCCGCCGCGCGCGCAGCCTGGCGCGGGCGGACGGGGCCGGGCACGAGGACGGCGGTTGAGCGTCTCTGGAACTCTTGAGGATCCCGGCCTGTCGCGGACATCAAGAGTGTTCAGGGTTGAGGAACGGGTTCAGCGTTCCACGCCTGCCTCGCGGAGCGCGTCCAGGAGCGAGAGGACCAACTCCCGGTCCCTCTCCTGCGTGAGGAGCCGCCTCGCGGTCTCGGGGGGCAGCCAGAGGAGGCGGGACACCTCGTGGTTGGGGGTGAAGGTGCCGCCGGTCGCTTCGGCCGCCCAGTAGCGCACCTGCTTGGGGCGGTGCTGGGCGTCGAGGTAGTGAACGGTGGGGAGTTCCCGCCCGAGGACGCAGGTCATGCCGGTTTCCTCGAATACCTCGCGAACGGCTCCGTCACGGGCTTCCTCGTCGCGCTTGAGCTTGCCCTTGGGGAGTGACCAGTCCCCCCACTTCGGCCGGTGGACGAGGGCCAGCTCGATCCCCGGGCCGGACGGCGACCGGCGCCACAGGGCGCAGCCCGCCGCACGGACGATCTCCGTGCCGGTCTCGTCGTCGGTCATGGCGTGCTCACCGCCTCCTTCTGCCACGACTGCTGGAACGCGAACCTGGCCGCCTCCACCTCGTGCCGCTGATCGGCGTGCAGGACACCGAGGGCGTACGCCGTCGCCGGGGCGATGCGCGGGGTGCGGGCCGCCGCCGCTGCCGCCGAGGCCGCCTCGGAGGCGTCACGGTGCCGGTTCAGGGCCTGGCCGGCCGCGAGGAGGCGTACGTCGACGGGCGCGTCCTCGCCGTACAGGACCTCGCGGGCGTAGCGGTGCAGTCGCAGCAGCAGGCGGACCTGGTGCCAGGGGGCGTCCTGGGGGTGCGGGGTGGTCTCGGGGGAGAGGCCGTGGACGAGGGCCTCGGCGTTGTACGGGTGGCCCGCGGTGATCAGCGGCAGCCCGGTGACCGCGTCGCACAGCCGCTCGTGCGCGGCGGCGGCGAGGGGGCGCAGGTCGGCGGTGGCCGCCGCCGGGGTCAGCGGGACCTCGCTGGCGAGTAAGGCCACGCTGTCCGCGACCGCGTGGAAGCGGCTCGACCCCAGGGCCTGGAGGGCCGCGGAGTGGGCGCGGGTCCGGGCGAGGGTGAGCTGGCGTTCGAGGAGGGCTCCGGCCTTGGCGGCGCCCACGGTCAGGTTGCCGCGTTCCTGGGCGGGTTGGGTCCGTGGGCCGGTGGTCGTAGGCGCCGTTCTCAGGGGGGCGGGCTCGGCCCCGGCGGAACGGCTGCCCACGGCCGCGCCCGCGGAGGACCGGTCGGCGCCGGCGGCCGACTGGGCGGGAAAGGCAGCCGAACCCGACAACCGGTTCAGGGCCGCGACCAGCCGCTCCAGGCGGGCCGCGTACGCGTGCTCGCGCGCCAGCGTGCCGGACAGCCAGGCGAGTTCGGGGCGCATGGCCTCGGACCATCCGGCGTCGAGCAGCGGCAGGTAGGTGTGCAGGGTGCCGCTGATACGGCGGGCCGAGCGGCGCAGGGCGCGGGCCGCGTCGGCCGGCTCGTCGGCGCCGCCCGACGCGCCGCCGGTCTCCCGGTGGGCACGCAGCGCGCGGAGGAACTCCGTGGCCTGGGCCCGCAGGTAGCCCGCGAGGGTGTCCGCGGATACGGGCCCGGCGGATACGGGCCCGGCCGTGCGGTCCATGCGGTCCATGCGGTCTGTGGGGTCAGCGCGCTCTGTGGAGTCCCTGTGGTCCGTGGGGTCAAGGTGTCGCTTTGCCACGCCGGCGCCTCCGGGCGTCTATGAGCGTCTCCTGGATGTTCCGCAGGGGCTGGCCCTCGGAGTCGGCCGAGTGCCGGGTCCACTCGCCGTCCGGGCCCAGGTGCCAGGAGGAGGTCGTGTCGGACATGCCGCTCTCCAGGAGCCGGTTGAGCGCCGCCCGGTGGGCCGGGTCGGTGACGCGGACCAGCGCCTCGATACGGCGGTCGAGGTTGCGGTGCATCATGTCGGCGCTGCCGAACCACACCTCGGGCTCGCCGCCGTTGCCGAAGGCGAAGATCCGGGAGTGCTCCAGGAAGCGGCCGAGGACGGACCGTACGCGTATGTTCTCGGACAGGCCCGTGACGCCCGGCCGTACGGCGCAGATGCCGCGCACCCAGACGTCGACCGGCACGCCCGCCTGCGAGGCCCGGTACAGGGCGTCGATGAGGGCCTCGTCGACCATCGAGTTGACCTTGACACGGACATACGCGGGGCGTCCGGCACGGTGGTGCTGGACCTCCTTGTTGATCCGTACGATCAGGCCGTCGCGCAGGGACTTGGGGGCGACGAGGAGGCGGCGGTAGGTCTCGCGGCGGGAGTAGCCGGAGAGCCGGTTGAACAGGTCGGAGAGGTCGGCGCCGACCTGCGGGTCCGCGGTGAGCAGGCCGAGGTCCTCGTAGAGGCGGGCCGTCTTGGGGTGGTAGTTGCCCGTGCCGACGTGGGAGTAGCGGCGCAGGGTGTCGCCCTCCTGGCGGACGACGAGGGACAGCTTGCAGTGGGTCTTCAGCCCGACCAGCCCGTACACGACATGACAGCCGGACTCCTCCAGCTTCCTGGCCCACTTGATGTTGGCCTGCTCGTCGAAGCGGGCCTTGAGCTCCACCAGGACGAGGACCTGCTTGCCGGACTCGGCGGCGTCGATGAGGGCGTCCACGATCGGGGAGTCGCCCGAGGTCCGGTACAGGGTCTGCTTGATCGCGAGGACGTCCGGGTCGTTTGCCGCCTGCTCCAGGAAGGCCTGGACGGAGGTGGAGAAGGAGTCGTACGGGTGGTGCAGGAGGACGTCCCGCTCCCGCAGCGCCGCGAAGATGTCGGGCGCCGACGCCGACTCGACCTCGGCCAGGTCGCGGTGGGTGCCCGCGATGAACTTGGGGTACTTCAGCTCGGGACGGTCGAGCTTGGCGATGCCGAAGAGGCCGGTGAGGTCCAGCGGGCCCGGCAGCGGGTACACCTCGGCCTCGGAGATCTTCAGCTCCCGTACCAGCAGGTCGAGGACGTACCGGTCGATGGACTCCTCCACCTCCAGCCGCACCGGCGGCCCGAAGCGGCGGCGCATGAGCTCCTTCTCCAGGGCCTGGAGCAGGTTCTCGGTGTCGTCCTCCTCGACCTCCAGGTCCTCGTTCCGGGTGATGCGGAACGCGTGGTGCTCCAGCACCTCCATGCCGGGGAACAGCTCTTCGAGGTGCGCGGCGATGACGTCCTCGATGGGCACGTACCGGTTCGGGGAGGCCTCCAGGAAGCGGGACAGCAGCGGCGGCACCTTGACGCGGGCGAAGTGCCGGTGGCCGCTGACCGGGTTCAGTACGACGACCGCGAGGTTCAGCGACAGACCCGAGATGTACGGGAACGGGTGCGCCGGGTCGACGGCCAGCGGGGTCAGGACCGGGAAGATCTGGTGCCGGAACAGCGTGAAGAGGCGGGCCTGCTCCTTCTCCGTCAGCTCGTTCCAGCGGACCAGGTGGATGCCCTCCTCCGCGAGCTCGGGGGCGACGTCCTCCTGGAAGCAGGCCGCGTGCCGGGCCATCAGCTCGCGCGAGCGCGCCCAGATCATCTCCAGCACCTCGCGGGGCTGGAGGCCGGAGGCGGAGCGGGTGGCGACGCCGGTGGCGATACGGCGCTTCAGGCCGGCCACCCGGACCATGAAGAACTCGTCCAGGTTGCTGGCGAAGATCGCGAGGAAGTTCGCGCGTTCGAGGAGGGGGGTGCTCGGGTCCTCCGCGAGTTCGAGCACGCGCTCGTTGAACGCGAGCCAGCTGCGCTCCCGGTCCAGGAAGCGGCCCTGCGGGAGCTGGGCGCCGTCGGCCTCTTCATACACATCGAGGTCGGCGTCGATGTCGGGCTCCAGGTCGGAGACCGCGGCCGCCACCGTGTGCGGCCGGTGCGCGGCTATGGAGCCGACGGACGGCTGTGGGTGCTGGACCTGTGCCTGGGGGTTGGGCTGGCTCATGACCCCATTGTTCCGCGCCGAGAGCGGGACAGGCGCGTCGGAGAGGGCGGGCGGCAGCGCGGGGACACTGCGGCCGCTCCCTGCGCTCTGCCCGTTCCGTGGGGGCGGTGAGGGCTCGGGCACGGCGGGGTTCATTGCCCGAGCGTCGCAAGGTCACCTGAATCACTGGTTACGGCGACATGACGTGCGGGATAGCGGGGGGAGACTCAAGGGGGTACGGCCCGGTGTGCGGCCCGGTGTGTGCCCCAGGGCACACCTCGGGGTGCATCCCGTGGTACATCCCGTAGTACATCCCGGGGTACGCCCCTCCCCCCGCGAGGGGCGTACCGGATGCGGGACGGTCGGTCAGACCGTGCGTCGGCGGAGCAGGATGAACGCGGCAGTGGTCGCCGCGGCGGTGACGGCGAGGACGATGCCCGTTTCCACGAGGTGCAGGGGCCAGTAGTGGGACTGCGGGTGGTAGACCGCGTAGTAGCCGGTGACGCCCAGATCGTCGACGCAGCGCTGGACCTCGGCGGGGGTCCCGTCGCACGCCCAGTACTCGACGTCGGCGGTCCTCCGGCCGTCGATGATCACCCCGTTCTGCAGGCCCCGCACGTTGTCGGGCAGCTGAAGCTCCGTCGCGCCGGTACGCGTGACCGCCGGCCACAGGTCCCAGCGGAACGTGTCCAGGACGAAGTTCAGCGCGAACATCGCGGCCAGGGAGAGGCCCAGCGCGGGCAGGGGGCGCCGGACGGCGATCGCGACGAGCGCCCCGACGGCCAGCGCGCACAGGGTGTAGGCCACCATGGCCGGGCCGCGCGCGAGGAAGACGTGGCCGAAGTCCCAGCTGTCGCCCATCAGCTCCCGGTGCGCCGACCAGCCCCAGCGGAACGCCAGGACGAGGGCCGTGCCGCCGAGGGTGAGCAGCAGCGCGGGCATCGCGAGCTTGGCGGCGAGCCAGCGGGCAGGGGAGACGGACTGGGTCCAGGCGAGGGCGGCCGTGCCGTTCTCCAGCTCGCGGCCGATCAGCGCGGCGCCCGTCCAGGCGGCCACGGCGAGGAACGCGTAGCCGACGGCGAGGCCGACGAAGCCTATGCGCTCGCTGTAGGAGACCGTCGAAGCGATGCCGCAGGCGCCGCGTAGCTCGCAGGCCGCCAGTTCACGCAGGGCGGTGTCCGCGGTGACCGTGATCGTCCAGGCGAGGACTCCGATCGCGAGGACGACGAAGGCACCCCACACGATCAGCGCCGCGCGGTGCAGGCGCAGCACCGTCCAGGGCAGGCCCTTCATGAGGGCGGGCGTGCTCATTTCACTCCTCCCGTACGGCGGTTCAGCAGCCGGAAGGCGGCCAGGACGAGCAGGGCGGTGAGGGCGAGGACGATGCCCGTTTCCACCAGCTGGAGGGGCCAGTAGTGGGACTCCGGGTGGTAGTCGGCGTAGTAGCCGACGATCTCGTGGCCGGAGCACGCGCCGTCCAGGCAGGCGCGGTCGGGGACATGGTCGCCGGTGGAGGTGACGGCGCCGTGCTCGACGTACATGCCGGACCACGATGGGGCCTCGTCGTCCTTCATGACGACGGTCTCGACCGGCCACAGGGACGGGCGCAGGGCTTCGAGTGCGGCCCTGACGGCGATCAGGCCGGCAAGGGCGGCGCCGAGCGCGGGCAGGGCGCGGCGCAGCAGCAGTCCGGCGAGGGCGCCGAGGGCGAGGCCGAGCAGGACGTAGGCGGTGGCGAGGATGCCGTTGGGCAGGAAGGCGGTGGCGTCGTACCACTCCGCCGCTCCCATCACATCCCGTACGTCGGTGTTTCCGTACCACGTCAGGCGGTGCAGCAGGGTGAGGGCGACCGTCCCCGAGACGAGCAGTACGGCCGGGACGGCGAGCTTGGCGGCGAGCCAGCGGGTGGGGGAGACGGACTGGGTCCACAGCAGCGCGGCGGTGCCGTTCTCCATGTCCCGGCCGATCAGGGAGCCGCCCGCCCAGGCCGCGGCGAGCGCGGGCGCGACGATGAGGAGACCGGCGCCGAAGGTGACGGCCAGGTTGTACCGGACGTAGGCGAAGCCCGTGTCGCAGGAGTCGACCATGATCGCGGCGCAGCTGTTCTTCTGGTGCTCGGCCCAGGCGGCGTCCGCGCCCGGCCCGTACGCCCACAGCAGCGCCGCCGCGCCGACGGTCACCGTCGGTGCCCAGAACCACAGCGCCGCGCGGTGCAGGCGCAGTATCGTCCAGGGCAGGCCCTGGCGGGGGTCCAGCGAACGGGTCAGGCGTCCGGTCCGCCCAGTCTGTCCGGTCTGTCCGGGGTGCACGGCGGTGGCGGTCATACGGCGGCCTCCTGGGCGTCCGGCTCGGCGCCTTCGGCGGTCAGCGTCAGCGCCGGGGCCTCCGGGGTGCGCAGATGGGCGAGGACCAGTTCCTCCAGGGTCGGCTCGGAGGTCTGCCACCCGTCGCCGACGGGCCCCCGCGGCCGTACGAGCGCGGTGAGCTGACGTCCGGTCGTGCGGGACTCCACGACGGTGTGCGGGCCGAGGCCACCGGTCGGACCCGTGACGAGGGTGTGCGCGGCGAGCAGTTCGTCCAGCGGGCCCGCGAGGCGGACGCGGCCGCCGCCGATGAGCAGCAAGTGGTCGCAGGAGCCCTCCAGTTCGGCGACGACGTGCGAGGACATCACCACCGTGGTGCCGCGCTCGGCCGCGTCGGCCATCAGCGTGCCCATCAGCTGGTGCCGGGCGAGCGGGTCGAGGTCGGCCATCGGCTCGTCCAGGAGCAGCAGTTCGGGCCGTTTGCCGAGCGCGAGGGCGAGGGCGACCCGGGTGCGCTGGCCGCCGGAGAGCGTGCGGATCTTCTGGCCCGGGTCGAGGTCGCCCTCGGCCACGACCCGCTCGGCGACGGCCGCGTCCCAGTGCCGGGGGTTGAGCTCGTGGCCCAGACGGAGGGTGCCGGCGATGGTGAGCTGGGGGTGCAGCGGCTTGTCCTGGGCGACGTACGCGAAGCGCTCGCGGGCCGCCGCCGGGTTCGTGCCGAGCACGCTGATCGTGCCCTCGGTCGGCCTGAGCAGGCCGGCCGCGTGGGCGAGCAGTGTCGACTTGCCCGCGCCGTTCGGTCCGACGACCGCGCAGATGCGCCCCGCCGGAAGCCGGAACGCGCACTCGCGCAGCGCCCAGCCTCCCCGCCGCCCGAACCTCTTGCCCAGGGCGGCCGCCTCGATGGCGGTGTCGGTCATGCGTCGTCCCCCTTGATGTGTTCCTTGATGTGTTCGTCCGGCTTGAAGTGCTCGTCGAGTACGGAGTGGAACAGCGCCGCCACGTCGTCCCGTTCGAGCCCGGTCTCGCGGGCGCGTGCGGTCCATGCGGACAGCTCCGTGCGCAGTGCGGAGTCGGCGGGCGCGGTGCCCAGCGACTTCCGTACGAAGGTGCCGAGGCCGCGGCGTGCCTCGACCAGGCCCTCGCGCTCCAGTTCGCGGTAGGCCTTCAGGACCGTGTTCGGGTTGATGGCGGTGGCTTCCACGACCTCGCGGGCCGTGGGCAGCTTGTCGCCCGGCTCCAACAGGCCCAGCCGCAGGGCCTGTTTGGTCTGCTGGACGATCTGGACGTACGTGGCGACACCGCTTCGCCGGTCTATGCGGTACTCGACCACCCGGATAACCACCCTTTCACTAATTGAGTAGTGAAAGGGTGGTACAAGAGAGGGGGCGGTGTCAACATCACCGCCCCCACTTGTGGATAACGCTCCTGTGGATAAGTGGATAAGTGGATAACTCGACGGCCGCGTCGGCTCAGGTCTCCGTCCGGTACATCAGGTCCGTCTCGTACGTCGTGAAGCCCAGCCGCTCGTACACCGTCACCGCCGCCTTGTTGTCGGCGTCGACGTAGAGCATCGCGGTGGGCAGGCCCTGGGCGGCGAGGTGGCGCAGGCCGATGGTCGTCAGGGCCTTGCCGAGGCCGCCGCCCTGGGCGCTGGGACGGATGCCGACGACGTACACCTCGCCGAGCTGCTCCTCGGCGTGGACCTTGGTCCAGTGGAAGCCGATGAGTTCGCCGTCCCGTTCGGCGAGGAAGAAGCCCGCCGGGTCGAACCACGGCTCGGCCTTGCGGTCGTCGAGGTCGCGCTGGGTGAGGGAGCCCTGCTCGGGGTGGTGGGCGAAGGCGTCGGCGTTCACGTCGAGCCAGGCGGCGTCGTCCTCGCCGGGTACGAAGGTGCGCACGGTGACGCCCTCGGGGAGCACCGGCTCGGGCGGGTCGAAGTCGGCCAGCGGGCGCCGCATCTGGCGCAGTTCGCGGAAGAGGGTGAGGCCGAGGACCTGGGCGAGGTGCCGGGCCGCCGCGTGTCCGCCGTGCGCCCACACCCGCAGCCGCTTGCCCGACTCGGCGAGCAGCGCGGCGCCGAGCGCCCGGCCGTGGCCGTGGCCGCGGTGCGCCGGGTGGACGACCAGCTCGGCGGCCGGGGCCTCCACGGGGTCGGTGTCCTCCAGCTGGGCGTAGCCGAGGAGTTCGCCGCCGACGGTGAGCAGCAGGTGCCGGACCCCTGCGCGGGCCCCTGCGCGGGGGGCGCCGCGGAGTTGGAGGCGGCCCTGTTCGGAGACGGCCTGCTGGCCGTCGGAGCGGGCGGCCTCGGCGAGGAGGGTGAGGACGGCTTCGGCCTGGTCGCCGGTCAGGGACGGGAGGGTTTCGATGAGGCGGGGGCCTCCGGCTGGGGGTTGGCTGCTGCTCATAGATCGAGCGTAAAGGTGTGTGCGGGGTTCCATCTCGTCTGCCGGGTTGTTGTGGTCTTGCTGGTGCGGGTCCGATGTGGCTGGTCGCGCCCACGCGACGGAGCCGCACAATGTCACAGCCCCGCGCCCCTTCGGGGGTGCCCACCTGACCGTTTCGTCCTGAAGTGCTCTTGACAGCAATCAGCTCGTAACCGACAACCCCCTGTCGCGCTACGCGCGTTGACCCTAGGCTTCGGCCGGACGGGGCCTATTTCTCACCCAAAACTCAGGACTCACAGGGGGGCACATGTCAGCCACACCCCACGCGCACCGCAGACGCCGTACGCGCCGCATGCTCGTCGCCGCCGCGGGCCTCGCCACGGTCGGCGCCCTGGCCGCCGCGCTGCCGGCGATGGCCGGTGAGGCGAAGACGGCGCACAAGCCGGGCAAGCACAAGCTCAGCCGCTACCAGAACGTGCAGCTGCTGTCGTTCAACGACCTGCACGGCAACCTGGAGCCGCCGGCGGGCTCCTCCGGCCGCGTCACCGAGGTGCACGAGGACGGCCACACCGAGACGATCGACGCCGGTGGTGTCGAGTACCTGGCGACGCACCTGCGCGACGCGCGCAAGGGCAACAAGTACTCCGTCACCGCCGCCGGCGGCGACATGGTGGGCGCCTCCCCGCTGATCTCCGGCCTGTTCCACGACGAGCCGACCATCGAGGCGCTGAACAAGCTGGACCTCGACGTCACCTCGGTCGGCAACCACGAGTTCGACGAGGGTGCCAGGGAGCTGGCCCGCCTGCAGAAGGGCGGCTGCCACCCCGTCGACGGCTGCTACGTCGAGGGTGAGAAGTTCGGCGGCGCCGAGTTCCCGTACCTGGCCGCGAACGTGCTGAACGAGAGGACCGGCAAGCCGATCCTCAAGCCGTACTGGGTGTGGAAGAAGAACGGCGTCAAGATCGGCTTCATCGGCGTGACCCTGGAGGACACTCCGGGCATCGTTTCCGCCGAGGGCGTCAAGGGCCTCAAGTTCAAGGACGAGGTCGAGACGATCAACAAGTACGCCAAGGTGCTGGAGCGCAAGGGCGTCAAGTCGGTCGTCGCGCTGATCCACGAGGGCGGCTTCCCCGCCTCGACGGCGTACAACTACGACTGCGACTCGCCCGGCGCCGGTGACGGCATCTCCGGCCCGATCGTCGACATCGCCGAGAACATCACGCCGAAGGTCGACGCGCTGGTCACCGGCCACACGCACACCGCGTACGCCTGCACGATCAACGACCCGTCGGGCAAGCCGCGCACGGTCACCTCGGCCGCGTCGTTCGGCCGCCTCTACACGGACACGACGCTGACGTACGACCGCTGGACGGGTGACATCGCCCGTACGGCCGTCGAGTCGGCCAACCACGTGGTGACCCGTGACGTCGAGAAAGCCGCTGACATGACGGCCCTCATCAACAAGTGGAACACCCTCGCCGCCCCGATCGGGGGCCGCGCCATCGGCCACATCTCGGGTGACATCGTCAGGGACGGCACCGAGTCCCCGCTCGGCGACCTCATCGCCGACGCGCAGCTCGCGTACGGCAGGACACTCGACCCGGAGACCGACCTCGCCCTGATGAACCCGGGCGGCATCCGTGCCTCGCTGACCTTCGCGGCCTCGGGGACGGAGGGCGACGGTGTGGTCACCTTCGCCGAGGGCTTCACGGTCCAGCCGTTCTCCAACACGGTGAACCTCCAGGACTTCACGGGCGCCCAGCTGATCTCGGTCCTCCAGGAGCAGGTCAGCGGCACCAACGCCGCCGCCCCGAAGGTCCTCCAGGTCTCGTCCGGTCTGACGTACACGCTGGACCTGACGAAGACGGGCGCCGACCGTGTGATCGTGGACTCGATCCGGCTGAACGGCGAGGCCATCGACCCGGCGGCCACCTACCGCGTCGCGACGAACAGCTTCCTCGCGGGCGGCGGCGACGGCTTCCCCACCCTGGGCGAGGGCACCAACGACCTCGTCGGCGGCGACGACCTGGCCGCGCTGGAGCAGTACCTGCTGGCCAACTCCTCCGCCACCAGCCCGATCGCACCGCCGGCGGCGGACCGGATCACGGTTGTGCAGTAGCAGCAGTAGCAAGTAGTAGCAGCAGCAGTAGTAGCTGCGGGACGGAACGGCCTTGAAGGGTCCGGGGGTACGAGCGACGCTCGTACCCCCGGACCCTTCTCGATGGTGGAGCCGTCAGGACGCCGTCGGCGTCCAGCCCGCCAGCCAGTCCGCGACCTGCTGGTCGGCGGCCTGGGCGTCCGTCAGGTGGGGCCGGTCACTGCTCTCGCTGCCCGCGCCCGGACCCTTGTTCCCGTACTCGGCGAAGCGGTCGTCCTTCCAGGAGAAGCCGCTCATGTCGGTCCAGGGCGTGGTGCGGATCGCCGCGCTGAGGGTGGTGTTGCGGACCGTCGTCTGGGGGTCGAGGGTCGCGTCCCCGCCGGCGTGCCAGGGGCGGCCGAGGTAGAAGCTGCGGTCGGACACGTCACCGTTGACGGTGGAGCGGTTGATCAGGATGCCCTTGCGGTTCGCGGCCGTGCTGGGGGCCGTGATGTAGCCGGCCGAGGTGCCGTTCCAGCGCTTCTTGAGCGTGATGATCGACCGGTCGATCACTGCCGTCGCCCGGCCGAAGATGAAGTCGACGTTGCCGATGATGTAGGAGTTGGTCATGTAGACGCGGCCGAGCTTGTCCTTGGCGGCCGTGTCCAGGAGCAGGGTGTCCTGGTCGCCGTTGACGATGATGCTGTCGAGGAAGACCTTGTCGGCGGCGGTGCGCAGGGCGACCGCCTGGTGGCCGGAGAGGTCCTGGTTCCTCGCCTCGTCGAAGTCGTTCGTGATCGTCAGGTTGCGGGCCTGGAACTCGTCCGCCTGCACGGTCACGGTCGCGCTGCCGCTCGTGCCGTACGTCCCCGATCCGTCGGGCTTCTGCGTCCCGGCCGCGTTGTTGTAGACGATCACCGTGTCCTTACGGCTGCCACCAGTGCCCTGGATGGTGACGTACGGCTTGTTCGAGGGGACCTTGACCGTCTCGCGGTACGTGCCCGGCGCGACCTTGATGACCACGCGGGAGCTGTTACCGGCCGGGACGGCGTCGACGGCCTTCTGCACGCTCGTGTACTGCCCGGAGCCGTCCTTGGCGACGGTGAGGGTGGTGGCGGCGGCGGCCGTACCGGCGGTCGTGCTCGTGCCGATCGACGTACGCGGGCCCGCGCCCGACCTGAGCAGTGAGGGCACATCGGCGGCCCTGTCCAGCGTGTAGGAGTAGTACGACTTCGGGTCGAAGGCCGTACCGCCGCTCTCGTTGCGCCCGCTGGTGCCCGAGAAGACGTTGCCGCGCTGGACGAGGGCTGCGGCGCTGTCCTTGATGACGGGGTTCTTCATGCCCTCGAAGTAGGAGTTCTCCAGCACCATCTTCGTCTTCCCGCGCGCGTAGTTGCCGTAGGAGGAGTTGATGGAGGTGCCCGGCTCGTCCTGCAGGTAGTTGTTGTACAGGTGCGCGTGGGCGATGTTGTCCGCGGACGGGTTGCGCTGCTCGGTCTCGCGGAACCAGTTGTGGTGGATGGTCAGGTCCGCGGTGACGTTGTCGGTCCAGCCGATGCCGAAGGTCTTGTTGTTGTCGCTCAGCTTGTTCCAGGACACCGTCACGTACGTCGTGTCCTTGCGGCTGTCGATGAGCCCGTCGGCCATGTGCCGCAGGTCGTTGTGGTCGATCCAGACGTGGTGGGCGCCGTCCATCTGGATGGCGTCGAAGTCGTGGTCCTTGTCGTTCCAGGTGCCCTGGTACGAGTCCCGGATGGTGAGGTTCCGGATGATGACGTTGTGCACGCCCTGGCCGAGGAAGAAACCGCCGCCGACGATGTGACCGGAGGTGCCGGAGCCCACGATCGTCTTGTCGGAGGCGACCTTGATCTCTTTCCCGACGGGGTTCATGTTGATGGTGGCCGCGACGACGATGACGTACGGCTCGGACGCGGTCGCGTACTTCTCCAGGTCCGCGAGGGTGCGGACGGTGACGGTCTTTCCGCCCCGGCCGCCGTAAGTCCCATTCTGGCCAAGGGCGTTGACGGAGGCGAAGCCGTCGGCGGTCTCGGTGGCCCAGGAGGGGGTGGCGGCCGAGGCCGTCTGCTGGGCGTCCTCGCCGAAGAGCCCGAAGTCCGTGCCGTAGGCGAGGGTGCCGGCGGCGGTCAGGGTGAGAGGGAGGCCGATCGCCAGCGCGGTTCTCCTTCTGCGGTGGCGAGCCTTGACCTTGGTCGGCGTGGAGCGGTGCTCACTCATGCGGCATTCCGTTTCCGTACGGGGGACTTGAACCGCTGGTGAGTCGTCACCCCGTACGGAAAGGTTGCCGCGAATTCCGGAACGCTCGGCTTACTCGGCCTACTTGCTACTTGGCCTACTCGGCTGGCTGGGCGCAGGTCGCCGGGTCGAGGTTCTCCTCCACCTTGTCCTCACGGCCGTCGGGCTGGCCGTTGGGGAGCAGCTTGTCGGAGATGCCGTCGATGTAGTAGCCGTACGAGTAGATCGTGTTGTACCCACGGCCGCGCCAGGTGTGCACGGTCTGCATGTTCTTCCTGCTGCTGGGCTCCTTGTTCCACTGGTAGTCCTCGACGTAGAAGATCGGGTTCACCCGCACCACGCGCTGGTACGGCGTCCACGTCACGGCGACCTGAGTGCACGGCGGAATGGTCTTCTCGCTGCGCCGCTCGAACCGGGACTCCTTCTCCCAGCCCCACTCGTAACCGGCGCTGCCTCCCACGCCGCCCGTGAAGATGCTCTTGGCGAGGGACAGGTTGATCGAGGCCCCGACGCTCTTCTTGGCGAACGTCTTGGTGCTGTAGCTACTGACGAAGGTCTCCTTGTCGTCCTTCGAACCGCGGTTGCCGATCCACGGTGAAGTGCGCACGGTCTGGCCCTTGATGGACCACGTCGAGGCCTCCGCGTAACCGCACCAGCCGCGGAACGTCTCCCACGGCCCGATGGGCTCCCAGAAGGGGAACACGTCGTCCAGGTACTCGTCCCAGGTCTTGAACTCGCCGGTCTCGACGTTGTAGGCGCCGTAGACGCCGGTCAGGCTTGTCTTCTGGCTGCAGAGCCGCTCGATCATCAGATCGGTGTCGCCGGGGTCAGTGCCCCGGATGTTGGTCGCCCCGCCCGGTCCGGCCGCCTGGGCGGTTCCGGAGCCTGCTATCAGGCCGGTGAGGGCCAGGGCGGTGGAGGCGGTGATCAGGGCACTCTTCTTCAGCGTCGACTTCAGCGCGAGGCGCATGTGCACGCTCCTGCTCTTCGGATCGTGAGCGATCGTGAGTGGGGGATGCCGGCTGCAGTGAGTACACGGCTTCACAGGGGACCCAGCAGCATCAGAAGTGAGCAGAAGATAACAGGGGTCTTTGAATACTTACGAAACTTACTGTTCAGGGGCGTGACCGATCGTGATCAACTTCCCGAACTCGGCCCCATGGCAAGGCAGTTCCACGGTCACGGTCACTTCGGAACCGGAGGACCGACCACCAGGGTGGCGAGTTGTGCGGCGAGTTCGCCGGGGACGGGGTCACCCGTGACGAGCAGCCTGAGGTAGACCGGGCCGAGCAGTGCGTCGACGGCCAGGTCCATATCGGTCAGGCGCAGCCGGTCCTGTTCCTCGGCGCGCTGGAGTACCTGGCGCAGGATCTGGCGCCGCTCGCGCTCCACCATGTGCAGAGCGGCGGCGAGTTCGGGCGATCTGGGCAGTTCGCTGACCAGCCCGGCGAGGACGCGTCCGAGGTCGGTGCCGGTGAGGAGGCGGATGGTGTTGGACAGTACGGTGACCAGGTCCGCCCATACATCGGCTGTGTCCGGGGCTTCGGGGTTGGCCTGGGCGAACGCGTCCCGGATCGCGGCCGCGATCAGCTCCGTACGGTTCTTCCAGCGCCGGTAGACCGTGGGGCGGGAGACGCCCGCGCGGGAGGCCACCGCGTCGACCGACACCCCGGCCGCGCCGCTGTCCGCCAGCAGTTCGATGGTGGCCCGCAGGATGCGCACCGAGGCTTCACCGCTGCGCGGGCGGCCCGCTGCCGACGTCCGCTCAGGCACCGGTCACCTGCTCGCGGGCGGCGAGGGCACTGTCATGCGCGGCGAACCCGTCTTCGATCCCCATGGCCACTTGCTTCACCTCGACATAGGGCACCGAGAACAGCTCGGTGTCCCGGACCGCTTCCCAGAACATGTAGTACGCGGAGAGGTCTTCGGTCTCGACGAACAGGATGTCGCTGTAGTCGGCGCAGAACGCCTCCGCGTCGAACCAGCGCAGCCCGACCCCCTCGGCGCGGGCGGCCAGATCCTTGACCATGGCCCAGACACGAGCCCTCTCATCCCGCTCCAACCGCAGCCAGGCGGGCTGGAACTGCAGCATGTTCATCACCACGTACGTCACGACGCTCCCTCTTGTGCCTTGTGCGCGGACACCCACCGAGAACTCATATTAGATTACAGTACTGTGCTGTAATGAAATCCTGAGGCGAGGAGGGAAACGTGTCTGGCACGGAGCGCGTGGGGCTGGCCGTGATCACCGGCGGTACCGCCGGAGTGGGCCTGGCACTGGCGCGGCTGCTCGCCGGACGCGGTGAGCGGGTCGTCGTCTGCGGCCGCGACCGGGAGCGAGTGGCCGCCGCCGGTGCCATCCCGGGTATCGAGGCCATCCGGTGCGACCTCGCCGTGGAGAGCGAGGTCGCGTCTCTGACGGAGCGGATACGGGAAAGGGGAGCCATCCGCCTGCTGGTCAACAATGCGGCCGTGCAGTTCAGTTACCGGCTGACCGATCGCGACCGTGACGACCTGCTGCGGGACACGGACACGGAGATCGGCACGAATCTGACCGGTCCGGTCAAGCTCACCGCGCTGGCCCTGCCGCTGATGCTGCCCGGCGGCGCCATCGTCAACATCACCTCGGCCCTCGCCCTGACCCCCAAGCGCTCCGCTCCCCTGTACTGCGCCACCAAGGCCGCCCTGCGCAGCTACACCACCGCCCTGCGCTACCAACTCGCCGACGACGAGCGGGGCATCCGGGTGACGGAGGCCATGCTCCCGCTCGTGGACACGGCCATGACGGCCGGCCGGGGCAGCGGCAAGATCAGCCCCGAACGGGCCGCCACGGAACTGCTGCGCGGCCTCGACCGCAACCGCCCCGTCGTCCACGTGGGCAAGATCCGCGCCCTGACAGCCCTTCACCGCCTGTCCCCCGCGCTCGTGGCCCGCCTGCTCCGAGAGGGCTGAGCAGCAGGAGTCGCGACCGCCGCATCAGCCTTCGTCCGTACCCGTACCGAGGCGCTGCCCCCGGCTGACCGCGATACGGAGTACGTCTCCGAGCGACTCCACCGCCCTGGTCAGCGCGAAGCGCACCGCGCGCTCGCCTGCCCTGCGGTCGGCGAGGACGGCCCTGGCTCCCGCCAGTACCTGTTCCCCGGAACTGAGTTGGGCCGCCTCCACGTCGTCGGCGAGCAGGGAGAGCTTGCTGTGTCCGTTGTCGGTGCTGAGGTAGGCGGGTTTGCCTTCGGGGCCGGTCCAGGGCAGGAGACGCAGCGTGCCGGGCGTCAGGGGTTCCTCCGGGAGTTCCTCCGGGGCGTTCATGCGGAGACCTCCACTCCGTGGATGTGGCGAGGGCTGGTGTAGTCGCGTCGTTCCTCCGGGGTGAAGAGGTAGGGGCGTACGAGGGGGGTGTCCAGTTCGAAGGGGAGTGCGTGGAGGGGGTGGTGAGGGCGTACCGGTGGGGAGTGGGGTGGGGGCGTCAAGGGGTGTTCCCTGTCCGGCGGTTGGGGCATGGCGGCTCGGTGGCGTCCCTGGGTGGGGAGTAGTAGCCGTACGAGGGTGAGCAGGACCGACTCGCAGAATTTCGCGAGGGGTACGCGCATGTCGGTGTCCCTTCCTGGATTCCTGGGGTGCTGGCGAGCGGTGATTACCGTTCGTGCCTCGATCGTCACTGCTTGCGCGTACGCTGCGGAAGGGGGTCGGCGTTGTCTGCGGCCCCAGGCAACGAGGAGGTGTGACGTGGCCGAAGAGGTTGACGGGGAACGGGAGTCGGGGCGCGCTGTGTTGGGCCGGACGCTGAGGTTCCTGCGGGAGAAGGCGGGGAAGTCGCTGGGGCAGCTCGCCGACGAGACGGGGTACGACAAGAGCTACCTGAGCCGCATGGAGTCGGGGCAGCGGCTGTCCAAGGTGACGGTCATGGAGGACCTGGACGGGTACTACGGGGCCGGTGACCTGCTGGTGAGTCACTGGAAGATCGCACGGCTGGATGCGTTCAAGGACCAGTACAAGGAGTTCATGAAGCTGGAGGCGACGGCGCGGATCATGTGGCTCTTCGCGCCGGGGATTCCTGGTCTCCTGCAGACCGAGGACTTCGCGCGGGAGGTGTTGTCCAAGGCCCAGACAACGGCTGATGGCGACGAGTGGGTCGAGGAGCAGGTCGCGGCGCGACTGGGACGGCAGTACCTGCTACGGCAGGAACCGCAGCCCGATGTCCGCGTCATCCTGGACGAGACCGCACTCCGGCGTCCCGCCGCCGACTCCCAGACCTGGCACGACCAACTGGCGCACCTTGAGGCCGCCGCGATGTGGTCCAACATGACGATCCAGGTACTGCCGTTCTCGGCGGGAGCGCACCACCATATGAACGGGTCGCTGACGTTGCTGTGGCAGCAGGACGGAAGTGCCGTTGCCTACAAGGAAGGCAACGGTTGCAGTCGGCTGATCGAAGATCCGGACGAGGTCCTGCGGAACCGACTGTCCTACGATCGGCTCCGCGACCTGGCGTTGTCCCCGTCGGACTCGCTGAAGTTCATCAGGGCCGTACTGAAGGAGCACAGACACCATGAAGCCCACCCCTGACCTCACCGCCGCCGCGTGGCGCAAGTCGAGCTACAGCGAAGGGGGAGCCAACGACTGCGTCGAGGTCGCCGACGGCTACGCGGGCATAGTCCCCGTGCGCGACAGCAAGACCCCGGCCGCCCGCCCGCTGGTCTTCTCCGTCGCCTCCTGGTCCGCGTTCGTGAGCAACGTACGGGAGATGGCGTGACTCCCGACCTCGGTACTGCCGTGTGGCGTAAGTCGAGCTACAGCGATGGGGGCGACGGAAACTGCGTTGAGGTTGCCGATGGCTGCCCCGACATAGTCCCCGTCCGCGACAGCAAGACCCCGACATCCCGCCCGCTGGTCTTCTCCGCCGTCTCCTGGTCCGCGTTCGTGAGCAACGTACGGGAGACGGCGTGACTCCGGACCTCGGCACCGCTGTCTGGCGCAAGTCGTCCTACAGCGACGGGGGAGACAACAACTGCGTCGAGGTCGCCGACGGCCACCCCGCCATGGTTCCCGTCCGCGACAGCAAGGTCCCGGAGGGCCGCGTGCTGGTCTTCGGGGCGCCCTCTTGGTCGGCGTTCGTGGAGCGGGTCAAGGTCGGGGCGTGGTGAACACCTCCGGGTGAAGCGGACGCGAAACCGGGACGGGAAGGCGTGCGGTCCGGTCACGGTGATCCCATGCCAGAGATCACGACTACAGACCCCTCTGCGGCTCAGCAGCTCACCGCCGATCGGCTCGCCGAACGTGTCGCTGCCCCTCGCGAGGTACTGCGCGAGCGGATGGGCTGCTCGCTGACCGACGAGGAATTTGATCAAGGGCCGGACGTACTGGCCAACCTGTACGCCCTGGCCGCCGAGAAGATCCGTGCCCAGGGCCTGCTGCCCCGGTCGGAGCCGGTGTGCGGACGATCCGCGCGGGGACGGTGAGCGCGGCTATGGTCGTAGACACGGCGCGTCCAAGGAGGACATCGATCATGGCTGCCCATGCTGCGGAACTCGATCCCGTCGTCCCCCCCATGCCCGAGCGGACGCCGAAGGCGCTGCGCAGGGCCATCGCCGAAGACGCCCCCCACCTCCTCCCCGACTTCGACGCGCACTGGAGGCGGGCGATCGGCGACACGTATGACGTTGGTCCCGTGTCCGCGTTCCTGGCCCGCTGGTGGTGCGAATACGCAATTGCACGTGATCCGAAGCTCGACGCTCACGTGACCGAGCTTCAGCACCGTGCGGCAGAGGCGACCGACATCGCTGAGGCCAAGGCTCTCCTCGAAGAGGTGGCGAAGATTCGCTACAGCATGCGGGACTTGGACCCTGGCGAGTGACCGACGAGTTCATGGGACCGCCCTGGCAGATGGACTGGCGGCTCGATGCCCTCGCCAGCCGTGATGCACTGCCGGAGCATGTGCGGAAGATGGTTGACGAGGTTCGCGCCGAGCTGGTCACCGCGAAGGACCCGTATTTCCGTGGGATCGACACCGATCGCGACCTCCCGGAGACCATGTATGTCGAGCCGGTACGGTCCAGCGATCCCAAGGGTCCGCGCATCGTGTACTTCGACAATCACAATGGCTGGCTGGTCTACACCTTCGTTCGACGCTCTGCGGATCCGCAGATCCTGGTGGTAGAGGTCTTCTGGCAGGTTTACGAACCTCCTACGGAACCTCCGGCGGAGCCGTAGGCGCCCCCGGCAACCGCACTGTCGCCACCGTCCCCCCACTCTCCGCGCGGGCCAGGGTCACCTGTCCGCCCGCCTGCTGCACCGTCCGCGCCACGATGGACAGACCCAGGCCCGAGCCCGGCAGGGCCCGGGCGCTCGGGGAGCGCCAGAAGCGGTCGAAGACGTGGGGGAGTTCCTCGGCGGGGATGCCGGGGCCGTGGTCGCGGACCGTGAGGACGCCCTTGGTCAGCTGGACCTCGATCGTCCCGCCCTCCGGGCTGAACTTCACCGCGTTGTCGAGGATGTTGACCACCGCGCGCTCCAGTGCGGCCGGTTCGGCGCGGACGTACCACGGCTGGATGTCCGCCGTGATCGTCAGCTCGGGGCCGCGCAGGCGGGCGCGGCGGAGGGCCGCCTCGACGGTGTCCTCCAGGGCCACGACCTGGACGCGTTCGCCCCGCTGGCCCTCGGAGCGGGACAGTTCCTGCAAGTCGCCGATCAGGGAGGACAGTTCGGTCATCTGGGCCTTCACCGAGGCCATCAGGGCCTTGCGGTCCGCCGCCGGGATCGGGCGGCCCGTCTCCTCGCTGCGGGTGAGGAGTTCGATGTTCGTGCGCAGGGAGGTGAGGGGGGTGCGTAGTTCGTGGCCCGCGTCCGCGATGAGTTGCTGCTGCAGCTCGCGTGAGCTGGCCAGGGAGGACGTCATCGAGTTGAAGGAACGGGACAGGCGCGCGATCTCGTCCTCCGAGTCGTCCTCCACCGGGATGCGTATCGTCAGGTCCTCGGTGCGTGCGATGTGTTCGGTGGCCTCGGTGAGTTTGTCGACGGGGCGCAGGGCCGCGCGGGCCACGAACAGACCGGTCGCTCCGGCGCCCACGACTCCGATACCGGAGACGAAGAGGAGGAGCAGGGCGAGTTCGTTGAGGGTGTTCGTGGTGCTTTCGAGGGGAGTCGCGACGACGAAGGCATAGCCCTCGTACGGGATCGGCTCCCCCAGAGGGCCCTGCTTGGCCATCAGGGGTGTGGTCAGGATCCGTACGGAGTTGCCCTCACCGTCGGTTCCGTTGCGGAGGGTCCCCTCGTCGTACACCGGGTTCTCGGCGACCTCCTTGTCACTGTCGGAGACCTTCACGACACCCGCGGAGTCCGAGAAGACACACGCGGTGCCGTCCGCGCTGACCACCTGGTAGTACTGGAATCTGGGCGGGCCCCAGTCGCTGACGCCGGACTGGTCGGCCGGCTCCTGGGGACAGCTCTCGATGAGGGCGTTGACGGTCGTGACCGTCGGTTTCTTGTGGAGGGCCTTCTGCAGATCGCTGTCGACCTCGTCGTACAACTTCCCCTGCACCACGAACCAGCAGCTCACCGAAACCGCCGCCACCGCGAACGCCACAGCCGCCGCGACCAGGAGCGACAGCCGGGCCCGCAGGGGCAGGGACCGGAACCGGCGCACGACCCTTCTCACTCCGTGCCGCCCGCCCGCAGGGCGTAGCCGACGCCCCGCACGGTGTGGACGAGCCGGGGCTCGCCGTCGGCCTCGGTCTTGCGGCGCAGGTACATGACGTAGACGTCGAGGGAGTTGGACGAGGGCTCGAAGTCGAAGCCCCAGACCGCCTTGAGGATCTGCTCACGGGTGAGTACCTGGCGCGGGTGGGCCATGAACATCTCCAGGAGTGTGAACTCCGTACGGGTCAGCTCCACCGGCCGGCCGCCGCGCGTGACCTCGCGGGTGCCGAGGTCCATGCGCAGGTCGGCGAAGGTGAGGGCGTCGTCCTCCTGGTCCGTGTCCGCCCCGGCCGACGCCGCGTACGAGCTGCGCCGCAGGAGGGCGCGGACGCGGGCGAACAGCTCGTCCAGCTCGAAGGGCTTGACCAGGTAGTCGTCCGCGCCCGCGTCCAGGCCGGTCACGCGGTCGCCGACCGTGTCGCGGGCCGTGAGCATCAGGATGGGCGTGGTCGAGCCCGCGCCGCGGATGCGGCGGGCGGCGGTCAGGCCGTCCATGCGGGGCATCTGGATGTCCAGGACCAGCAGGTCGGGCTGGTACGCCGTGGCCTTCTCCAGCGCCTCCACGCCGTCCGCGGCGACCTCGGTGTCGTAGCCTTCGAAGGCCAGACTGCGCTGAAGTGCTTCGCGCACCGCCGGCTCGTCGTCGACGATGAGGATGCGCTGGGGGTCACGGTCGCCTTCGGCGGGGCTCATGGTGGTGTTGTTCCTCGGGTGCGATGGGTCGTGGACGGGAGTTTCAAGCCTCGGAGGGCTTCAGCCTCGCACGTTCCAGGGCCGGGCAGAAAGGATCAGCCTCTGGCGGCGGCGGTACGGCTGCCGGTACGGCGGTGCATACGTGCGGTGGTGTTCCGGCGGGCGGCGGCGCGGGTGACCGCCACCTCGGGGGCCCGCTTCACCGGCGGGTGCAGTTCGGCGGCCACCGCGAGGGCGAGGGTCAGGCCGGACGGGTCACCGACGGTCATGTTCTCGTGGGAAACCTGCTTGATCATGTCGACCTCCAGAGTCGATCAAGGGGAGAGGGAAAGAGGGCAGGGCGTCAGTCGCTGCCGCCCGCCCGCAGCGTGCTCAGGTCGGACTTGACCGTGTTGATCGGGATGGCGAAGCCGAGGCCGACGCTTCCGGCGTCCGACGAGGCCGAACTCGCCGAGTACATCGCCGAGTTGATGCCGATGATGTTGCCGTTCATGTCGATCAGCGCGCCGCCGGAGTTGCCGGGGTTGAGCGAGGCGTCGGTCTGGAGCGCCTTGTACGTCGTGGTGGACGAGCCGGTGTCGCCGTTGAACTGCTGACCGCCGAACTCGAACGGCCAGCCGCCGCCCTGCTGCTGTTGCTGCTGCCCCTGGTCCGTGGCGACCGTGACGTCCCGGTCGAGCGCGGAGACGATGCCGCTGGTGACCGTGCCGGTCAGGCCCTCGGGGGAGCCGATCGCCACGACCTCGTCGCCGACCTGGACGTTGTCCGAGTCGCCGAGGCTCGCGGCCGTCAGCCCGGAGGCGTTGTCCAGCTTGATGAGGGCGAGGTCCTTCGCGCTGTCAGTGCCGACGACCTGCGCGGTGTACTCCTTGCCGTCGTCCGTCGTCACCGTGATCGAGGAGGCGCCGGAGATGACGTGGTTGTTGGTGATGATCTCGCCGTCGCTGGTGATGATCACGCCGGAACCGGTGGCCTCACCGGTGTTCGACCTGGCGTTGATCTCCACGATGCTCGGGCTGACCGCCTTGGCGACCCCGGCGACGGTGCCCTTCTGGCTGGTGGGCACCACGCTCGTGGAGGTGGACGTGGAGGTCGTGTCGGTGCCGGTCAGCTCCTGGATGCCGTACGCGGTGCCGCCGCCTATCGCCGCGGCCACGATCGCCACGGCGGCGAGGAGGGCCACGGGACCACGGGCGCGCTTCTTGGCGACGGGGGCGGGGGCCGGCTCCGCCGGGTTGGTGGGGGCGGCGGTGAGGAGAGCCGTATCGCCGCCGTTGCCTCCGCCGCCGTCGGCCGCGTATGACGTCTGGGCCGTGTATGCCGTCTGGGGCCCGGCTGCCATCTGGGGCTCGGCTGTCGCTTGGGGCCCGGCTGACGCCTGACGCCCGGCTCCCGCCTGAGGCTCGGCTGCCGTCCGGAGCGCGTCCGGTGTCTGGGGCAGGACCTGCGTCTGGGGCTCGGCGACCGGCTCGTACACCGGCGGGGGCGGCCACTCCGGGTTCACGGGGGAGGAGGCGTGCTGCTGCTCGGGGTACGCGGGCTGGTGTCCGTGACCCTGGGGGTTCTCGTACTCGCCGCTGCGGCGGATGCTCTCGGTCATGTCTCAGAGCTTGTCCCCCGTCCATGAGAGCTCCCTGAGTCCTCCCTGAGAAGCCGAGCAGAACCTCGTATGCCCGAAATAAAGACGCTCGCGCGGCTTCTCCCAGCAGGCTTCGAACGAAAGTTGGTATCTCTTCTATAAATCCTGCGCGTGTCGGGGCAATTGGGAACTAGGCTCGCGGGGCCGGAGGGGGGCTCCGCGGCTCGGGACGGGCCTGCGCGTCGGTACGCCCTTCTCGGGCCCGACGATGACACCCATCTCAGGAGCTTTCCAGTGATACGTGCCCTGCGTGGCCGTCACAGACGTGCTGTCACAGCCCTGCCCGCGGCCGCTCTCGCGCTGGTGCTGAGCTGCGCCGGCGTCCTCGCGGCGCAGCCCGCGACGGCTGCGGACGCCCCTGCCCTGCCCGAGCCGGGGGTCGCCGAGGAGGCGGCCCCGACGCCCAAGGCCTCCGAGGCCGAACTGCGCGACCGCCTTGTCAAGGCGGCGAAGACCCAGGCCACCGAGGTCACCGACTCCTCCGACTCCTCCGGGTCCAGCGATTCGACCGAGTCGAGCGCGTCGGGCGAGTCCAGCGAGCCGTCGAAGGTGACCCCGTTCATCATCGGCGGCACCGAGACCACGATCTCCCGCGCCCCGTGGATGATCCAGCTCGGGTACTACAACGAGGCCACCGACGAGGGCTACTTCTGCGGCGGCGCACTGGTCGCCCCGAACAAGGTCCTCACCGCCGCCCACTGCGTCGCGGGCCTCAACTGGCGCGCCAACGGCGTGGCCTTCGCCGGCGCCACCAACCTGTACGACGACGTGAACGGAACGGTCGTCGGTATCCATCGCAAGTGGCAGCACCCGAACTACAACGCTCGGACCCTCAGGAACGACATCGCGGTCCTCACTCTCAACGCCCCCCTGATGAAGAGGCCCACGCTGCGCCTCGCGGCCAGCAACGACAACGCCCTCTACACCCCCGGCACCACCGGCACGGTGTACGGCTGGGGCCTGACCTCCGGCGGCGACGACGCCCAGCTGTCCTCGAAGCTGCGCAAGGTCCGACTGCCGATGGTCAAGGACTCGACCTGCAACAGCTCCATGAGGTCGCTCCTCGGCGCGGACTACTTCATCGAGGGCTCGATGGTCTGCGCGGGCACCCCGGCCACCGGCACCGACGGGGGCACCAAGAGCCCCTGCAACGGCGACTCCGGCGGCCCGCTGGTCGTGAACGGCAAGATCGCCGGCATCGTCTCCTGGGGCGTCGCGGGCTGCACCGCCAAGGGCGCCTACCCGGTGTTCACCAAGGTCAAGTCGTACACCTGGGCCGCCCAGCCGCGCATCGACGACACCGACCTGACGTTCGACGGCCGCGCCGACCTGATGGCCCGCGGGACCGCCGGCAAGCTGTTCCTGCGTGCGAGCAAGGGCACCTCGCTCAAGCGGCGCGTGGCCCAGGGCAGCGGCTGGCAGAACTTCAGCTGGGCCATCCAGGCCGACCTGGACCGCGACTTCTACCAGGACCTGATCGTGCGCGACAAGCGCAACGGCAAGCTGCGCCGCAGCTACTTCAACCACAACACCCAGAAGTTCGCCTGGACGGGCGTCAACGTCTGGGGCGGCTACAAGTCGTACGCCATCCCCGGCGACCTGACCGGTGACGCCCGCCCCGACATGGTCGCCCGGGCCAAGGACGGCTCGGTGTACCTGTACCCGGGCAAGGGCAACGGCCAGTTCAACTCCAGGGTCAAGGTCGTCAACAAGGCATGGAAGACCGCGAAGCTGCTGGGCCACGGCGACTTCTCCGGCGACGGCAAGGCCGACCTGCTGGTCCGCTCCGGTAGCGGCAAGCTGTTCCTGTACCGCGGCACCGGTAAGACGAAGAAGCCGTGGATGTCGCGGCTCACGGTCCGCACGGGCTGGAACTTCACCCAGTACGTCACCAGCGGCGACGTCAACGGTGATGGCAAGGCCGACGTCATGACCCGTGACAAGAAGGGCAACCTGTGGCTGTACCGGGGCACGGGCAAGGCGTCCAGCAAGATCTTCGCGAGCCGGATCAAGCTGGGCACGGGCTACAACCAGTACAACCTGCTGTTCTGAGCACCTGAGCTTCTGAGCTCTGTCGTGGGCTCGTACCGTACAAGCCGTACGGTACGAGCCCACGCGGCTGTCCGGCCCACGCGGCCGTTCAGCCCATGCGTCTGTCTACGCGCAGCCGCAGGACCGCCGCACAACCAACCGGGACGGAAACAGCTTCAGCCGCTCACGCCGGGACCCAGCCACGCGCAGTCCGTCATCGAGAACGAGGTCGACGGCCGCCCGCGCCATCCCCGTACGGTCCGTAGCCACAGTCGTGAGCGGCGGATCGGTCAACGCCGCCTCCTTGACGTCGTCGAACCCGGCCACCGCCAGCTCTCCCGGCACGTCGATGCGCAGCTCGCGCGCGGCGCGCAGGACGCCGATGGCCTGGTCGTCGGTGGAGCAGAAGATGGCGGGCGGCCGGTCCGGCCCGGAGAGCAGCCGCAGGCCCACCTGGTAGGCGTCGTAACGGTTGTACGGGGCCTCGAAGAGGCGCCCCTCCGTGGAGATCCCGGCGTCGCTCATCGCGCGCCGCCAGCCCTCGACGTGGTCGGAGACCGGGTCGCCGACGGTGGGGGTCTCCGCGATGCCGCCCAGACAGGCGACGTAGGGGTGGCCGTGCTCCAGGAGGTGGCTCACGGCGAGCTGGGCGCCACCGATGTCGTCCGTGACGACGGCGACGTCGTCGATGGCCTCGGGCCGCTCGTGCAGCAGGACGACCCGGGCGTCCCAGGCGTCTATCTCGGCGGCAGCGTTGTCATTGAGCGCGTGGCTGACGAGGATCAGCCCGGAGACGCGCATCCCGAGAAAGGCCCGCAGATAGTGGACCTCGCGCTCGGCGATGTAGTCGGAGTTCCCGACGAGGACCATCTTGCCGCGCTCGGCGGCGGCCTGTTCGACCGCGTGCGCCATCTCCCCGAAGAAGGGCTGGCGCGCGTCCGGGACGATCAGGCCTATGAGCTCGGTACGCCGTGACGCCATGGCCTGGGCGACCCGGTCGGGCCGGTACCCCAGTTCCTTGATGGCGGCGAGGACACGCTCGCGCGTGGCCGGGGCAACCGGCCGGGGTCCGTTGTTGATGACATAACTGACGACGGCGGTGGATGTCCCCGCCAGCCGCGCCACATCATCCCGAGTCACCTTGGCCACGCGCGGAGTCTACGCGGATGGACCTGCTCTGGGCAGGGCGTACGGGAGCTTCCTTACCGCTCCCCTGTCGCTCCCTTGTGCGGAAGCCGTGTACGCCCTGCGCGCGGCCGGACCCCTCAGGTCTCGGTCAGGCCTCGGTCAGGCCTCGGCCGTGACCTCGGTGGCGTCCAGAGCGGTCGTCTCGTCCGCATCCTCCGCCTTTGCCGGGGTTGCCTGGGTCTTCGTCTCGTCGGCGGCGCGGTCGCCCTTCTCCGGCGTAACGAATCGATAACCGACGTTCCGTACGGTCCCGATCAGCGACTCGTGCTCGGGCCCGAGCTTCGCGCGCAGCCGTCGTACGTGGACATCGACGGTCCGCGTGCCGCCGAAGTAGTCGTAGCCCCAGACCTCCTGCAGCAGCTGCGCGCGCGTGAAGACGCGGCCCGGGTGCTGCGCGAGGTACTTGAGGAGCTCGAACTCCTTGAAGGTCAGGTCCAGGACCCGGCCCTTGAGCTTGGCGCTGTAGGTCGCCTCGTCGACGGACAGGTCGCCGTTGCGGATCTCCATCGGGGAGTCGTCGTTGACGATCTGCTGGCGGCCCATGGCGAGCCGCAGCCGGGCCTCGACCTCGGCCGGACCGGCGGTGTCGAGAAGCACGTCGTCGATGCCCCAGTCGGCGGTGACGGCCGCGAGGCCGCCCTCGGTGACGACGAGGATGAGGGGGCAGCCGGGTCCGGTGGAGCGCAGCAGCTGGCACAGGCTGCGCACCTGCGGGAGGTCGCGGCGGCCGTCGATGAGGATGACGTCGGCGCCCGGGGTGTCGACGAGAGCGGGTCCCTCCGCCGGAGCCACGCGCACGTTGTGCAGCAGCAGGCCGAGGGCGGGAAGCACCTCCGTCGACGGCTGGAGGGCATTGGTCAGGAGCAGCAGAGAACTCATCGCACCCCACCTGCCCGGGTCGTCATACGTTCGTGCACGGTTCGCTCGCCCATAACGTCTGGTTCCTCCTCGGTCCCTGCGAGGACGTTTGCGGCACTGCTGGGTACTGCCGGGTACTGCTCGGTACTACTGGTGCGGTTGCGGCCCCCGCGCCCCTGGGACCCGCCGTGGCTCCGAGGAGGAGCCACTATGCGTCCGACGGCCCCGTCACCTGCGGTTTCCCGCGTCGTATACAACGCCTGCGAAAGCACAAAAGGACCCGGGGGCTACGCTGCCCGAGTCCTCTGCCCAGCAGAATAGCCCACATGAGCACTGGTGCGGCAGGTCATGTGACGCGATCTTCCGGCGTCCCGAACTCTGAGACGGTGAACGACACCCCTCTGCGGAGGTTTCTGACCACTGACGACGGAGTGACGATCGATGCCGTATACGACCCGGGGGCGGTCGTATACGACGCCGGGGCGCCACCTTCCGGTCACCCGGTGTTCGTCGTCGCGCACGGCTTCACGGGGGACGTGGACCGCCCGCACGTGCGGCGAATCGCGAGCGCGTTCGCGCAGTACGGGGCTGTGGTCACATTCTCCTTCCGGGGCCACGGCGCCTCCGGGGGCCGCTCCACGGTCGGCGACCGCGAGGTGCTCGACGTGGCCGCCGCGGTGGCGTGGGCACGGGAACTGGGGCACGCGCGCGTGGCGACCGTCGGTTTCTCGATGGGTGGCTCGGTGGTGCTCCGGCACGCGGCACTGCACGGGCGGGTGCACGCGGGGCGCACGGAAGCGGGCAGGGGAACGGACGCCGTGGTCTCCGTCAGCGCCCCGGCCCGCTGGTACTACCGGGGTACGGCCCCCATGCGGCGCCTCCACTGGCTGGTCACCCGCCCCGAGGGCCGTCTCGTGGGCCGCTACGGCTTCCGTACCCGTATCCACCACCGTGAGTGGGACCCGGTGCCGCTCTCCCCGGTCGAGGCGGTGCCCATGATCGCCCCGACCCCGCTGCTGATCGTCCACGGCGAACTCGACGGCTACTTTCCGGTCGACCACCCCTGGATGCTGGCCGAGGCCGCCGGTGACCACGGCGAACTCTGGCTGGAGCCGGGCATGGGCCACGCCGAGCACGCGGCGGAGGACGAACTGCTCCGCAGGATCGGGGAGTGGGCTGTTTCGCGGGCGGGCCGCAGCAGGGCCTAGCCTGGGCGGTGTTCACTACCGTCCGGCCGATTGATTGAGGAACCCAGAGATGCCAAAGGGCACGGTGCGCTACTGGGCCGCCGCCAAGGCCGCCGCCGGGGTCGCCGAGGAACCGTACGAGGCGGACACGCTCGCCGAGGCGCTCGACGCGGCCCGCGAGCGACACCCCGGCGAACTCGCGCGCGTCCTGCGGCGATGCTCGTTCCTCATCGACGGTGACCCCGTGGGCACGCGTGAACATGAGACGGTACGGCTGGCCGAGGGCGGCACGGTCGAGGTGCTCCCGCCGTTCGCAGGAGGGTGACCCCCAGATCATGAGCAACCAGCCGTACGGATCGTCGTACGACGGGTACGACCCGTATCAGCAGCAACAGCCTGGCTGGGAGGGGTACGACCAGACCCCGGCCCCGGCCCAGGCCCAGGGGCAGAGCCCGGCCTCGGCTCAGCAGCAGTACCAGTACGGCGAGCAGGACCAGTACACCCAGCAGTGGCAGGGCCAGACCTGGGAGACGCAGGTCCAGGCGCCGGTCGCCCCCGCGGCGAACGTGGCGGAGACGGCGTATCTGCCGTCACAGGGGTCGCAGGGGTCGCAGGCGTTGCAGGGATACGGGGAGCCGTCGGCGCACCAGCAGCCGTGGCGGCAGCAGTACGAGGCTGCCGCCCAGCCTCCGCAGGCGGCGGCGCCGACGGAGGAGGGGGGCTCCGACGAGTCCCGGGACCTCTCCGGCTACGGCCCGCCGACCCTGACCGGCAACTCCCGGGTCACGGACGCCCAGCGGGCCCGCGCGGAGGGGCGCTCGCCGATCATCGAGCCCGGGATGCGGCCCGCGCTGATCACGGCGGTGCTCGGGGCGCTGCTGGCGGGGACGGCGGTGGTCGGGGAGTATGCGCTCGCCGTACCGCTGGTCGTGCTGCAGGCCGTGACCGCGGCGGGCTGGTTCCGGCTGAACGGCATGTGGCCCGCCCGGCAGGGCATCGCGCTGGCCTTCGCGGGCGCGCTGACCGCCGACGCGGTTCTGCTCGCGGTCGGCCGGGAGAACGCGCCCGCGGCGATCCTCGGCACCCTGGGGGTCTGGGTCCTGCTCGCCCTCGTACTCCAGCTGCGCTCGCACGCGGACCCGGACGAGCGGATGTACGGCCTGATGGCCACGGTCGCCTCGGCGGCCCTGTCGATCGTCGCCGCCGGCCACCTGGCGGCCGCCCCGGACGCCGTCACCGTCGGCGCGGCCTCGGTCGCCGTCGCGCTGCTCGCCCGCGCCCTGCCGCTGCCCACGCCGGCCTCGGTGCCGGTGTCCCTCCTGGCCGCCACCGGCGCGGGCGTGGCCCTCGGCACCGCGACCGGCCTGGGCACCGGGGGCGCCTTCCTCGGCCTCGCGGCCGCGATCTGCGCCCTGATCGGCCACCGGGTCGCCGGCTACGACTACCCGTCGCGCTTCGTCCACATGACGGCGGGCGTGGCGCTGCCGCTGACGGCCGCGGCACCGGCGATCTACCTGGTGGGGCGGGCACTGGCGTAAGGCGTGGACTTCAGGGGTGTGCTTCAGGGGTGTGCTTCGCCCCTGTCACAGCTGATCAACAAGCCTCCGCACCCACGCCCACCCGCCCCCCGGCCGGGGTTACCGTCGCGTTCGACGGCCACTCGGGTCGCGACGGCCACTCGGGTGGAGAACAACCGACGACCGACCACCGCCGACGGGGAACGTGGGGAAGACCAGGACATGCGCGCACTGCGGATACTTGTCATCGTCGCCGTGGTCCTCGGCGGCCTGTTCGCGATCGCGGACCGTGTGGCGGTCAACTTCGCCGAGAACGAGGTGGCACAGCGGGTGCAGAGCAACGAGGGCCTGACCAGCACCCCGGACGTGTCGATCAAGGGTTTTCCGTTCCTCACCCAGGTGGCGCGCGGTGAGCTGGACAACGTCGAGGTGGGCATCAAGAACTACGAGGCCACCTCGACGACCGGCGCCGGGACGATCCTCATCTCCGACCTGACCGCCGAGATGCGTGACGTCACCTTCTCCGGCGACTACAGCTCGGCCACCGCCGGCACGGCCACGGGTACCGCGACCATCGCGTACGACGAACTCCTCAAGGCCGCGACGTCCGAGCCCACCCGGATCGGCCCCGGCATCACCGCCCGGGTCGTCGGCCTCTCCGACGGCGGCGACGGCAAGATCAAGGTCGAGCTGGAGATCGACGCCCCCGTGATCGGCACGCAGCAGCTCTCCGTGCTCAGCTCCGTCACCGTCAAGGACAACACCGTCGAGGTCCGCGCCGACTCCCTGCCCGACCTGGGCATCGACCTCGCCGAGAACCTGATGCGCACGATCACCGACTTCCAGCAGAACATCGACCAGCTCCCCGGCGGCATCCAGCTCGACAAGGTCGCGGCGGCCCGGGCCGGCGTGGAGATCACGGTGAAGGGTTCGAACGTGACGCTGGCGGGGTAGGACAGTCGATCGGGCACGACCGAGGCCCGTGTCCGAAAGGCGAGACGCCCCCGTCCACACGGCAGATACGTGCCCGATGTGACGACCGCTACAGCCGCCGGGAATCCGGCCCCGGTGGCATCGACGGCCTCACTCGGCTCACATCCCGGACGATCGTGTCTCAGCATGCGACACGCCGGTGACATGCCCGCCCGTCCGTCCCTACGATCGAGCCTATGAAGCAGCGACAGGCGGATCTCACGAAGCGGCGGGCAGTCGACCTGTGCCGCGTCGCCGCCATGCTCTGTCGCGCTGCCTGACCGGGACGCCGACTCCCGATTCCCCGCGCCCTCGACCGACTCAGGGCGCCCCGTGCGCCGCGTCGCCACCGCAGGCCTGACCGCGCACCCCCTCTTACGTACACCCCGCCGCAACTGCCCCGGAGGAGAAGAAGTATGAGCCGCAGCGACGTCCTGGTCGACGCCGAGTGGGTCGAGGCGAACCTCGACAACCCGAACGTGGCCGTCGTCGAGGTCGACGAGGACACCTCGGCCTACGACAAGAACCACATCAAGAACGCCATCCGGATCGACTGGACGAAGGACCTGCAGGACCCGGTCCGCCGTGACTTCATCGACCAGGAGGGCTTCGAGAAGCTCCTGTCGGAGAAGGGCATCGCCAACGACACCACGGTCGTCCTCTACGGCGGCAACAACAACTGGTTCGCGTCGTACGCCTACTGGTACTTCAAGCTGTACGGCCACGAGAACGTCAAGCTCCTCGACGGCGGCCGCAAGAAGTGGGAGCTGGACTCCCGCGACCTGGTCGACGGCTCGCAGGTGCCGAACCGCCCGAAGACCGAGTACAAGGCCAAGCCGCAGGACACCTCGATCCGTGCCTTCCGCGACGACGTCGTGGCGGCCATCGGCGCGCAGAACCTGGTCGACGTCCGTTCGCCCGACGAGTTCTCCGGCAAGCTGCTCGCCCCCGCCCACCTGCCGCAGGAGCAGTCGCAGCGCCCGGGCCACGTTCCGAGCGCCCGCAACATCCCGTGGTCGAAGAACGCCAACGACGACGGCACGTTCAAGTCGGACGAGCAGCTCAAGGAGCTCTACGCCGAGGAGAGCGTGGACCTCGCCAAGGACACCATCGCGTACTGCCGCATCGGTGAGCGCTCCGCCCTGACCTGGTTCGTCCTGCACGAGCTGCTCGGCGTGGAGAACGTCAAGAACTACGACGGCTCCTGGACCGAGTACGGCTCCCTCGTCGGCGTGCCGATCGAGCTCGGCGCCAACAAGTAATCCCCGACCTTTCAACTACCTAGGAGCAGCACATGTGTGGAGCGAAGGCCGGCGGCCCCGACGCCTCGACGATCAAACCCGGTGAGACCACCATCCAGGGTCAGGTGACCAAGGACGGCGAGCCGGTGACCGGCTACGTACGTCTCCTGGACTCGACCGGCGAGTTCACCGCCGAGGTCCCGACCTCGGCGACCGGACAGTTCCGCTTCTACGCGGCCGAGGGCACGTGGACCGTACGCGCCCTGGTGCCCGGCGGCACCGCGGACCGCACGGTCGTCGCCCAGAAGGGCGGCCTGGCCGAGGTCGCCATCGCCGTCTGACGGCGCGACACGGTACGGCACAGCGCAGTACGGCAGCACGGCGAAGGGCCGCGCCCCGCGGGTGGGACACCGGGGCGCGGCCCTTTGGTATTCCTTGGCGTTGCTTGGCATTCCTTCGGCATGCCCGGTCCTACCCTGGAGATATGTACGCCCGGCGTCGGCACACGTACTTCGTCATGATGGGGACGTGCCTCACGCTCTTCGTCCTGGCCTGGGGAGTCGTGCGTCTGTGGTCGGTCCCGGTGGCGGTGGGCATGTGCGTGGTGGCCATGATGATCCCCCCGATCGCCGCGGTGATCGCCAACCGCCGCGGCCCCGAGGACCGCTGGTGGGACGACCCGTCCGGTGACCCGCAGTCCGACGAGTGGTGGGACGAGCTGGACGGGAAGAAGCGGCACCAGTAGAACGTGTGCATGCCACGTCGTCGTACGAAGGTCTCCACCGTCGTCCTCGACGCGCCCGACGCCCACGAGCTGGCCGGGTTCTACCAGCGGCTCCTCGGGTACGAGGTGCGCGGCGACGAACCCGACTGGGTGCTCATCGGGCCACCGGACGGCGACGGCGGCGTCTCGCCGGCCTTCGAGACCGAGCGCGCGTACGTCCCGCCCGTCTGGCCGACCCGAGACCCCGGCGACCAGCAGATGATGCTGCACCTCGACATCGAGGTCGACGACCTGGAGGGCGAGACGGCCCGGGCGGTCGCCGAGGGTGCCGTACTCGCCGAGTGCCAGCCCCAGGACGACGTACGCGTGCTCTTCGACCCGGCGGGGCACCCGTTCTGCCTGTGGGTGGAGACCGGAGAATGAACCGGGGAGTGGACCGGACGTCTCAGTAGACGAGCGCCTGCGTCTCGTCCGCGAGAGCCTCCTGGACGAAGACCTGGGCGCCCGCGATGCGTACGCCCTCGATGACGTCCTTCTCCGTGATGTCGCGGCGCGCGGCGCACTGGGTGCACAGGGTGAGGCGGCCCCCGGCCAGGACCGAGTCGAGCAGGTCGGGGAGCGGCGCCGCGTGCGGGAGCTCGAACTCGGCGGCGCGGCCCGGCAGGGCGAACCAGCCGGATTCGCCGGTCAGCCAGAGGGAGACCTCGACACCGCTGGCCACGGCCACCGCCGCCACCGTGAACGCCTGCGAGCAGCGTTCGGGGGCGTCCGCCCCGGCCGTCACCTTGATCACGAGCTTCTTCGCCATGCTCGAATGGTAGTCCCGGTTGGCCGAGTCATGATCAACTCCGCTGCGACTCCCGTGCCGAGAACCTCACGAAACCGGCCGGACCCCGGCCGCGTAAGCTGGGGCCCGGCTCTGTACGCACCGCACACCCCGCTCAACCGAGGAGCACGCCGTGATCATCTTCTTCGAAACCCTGCTGGTCCTGGTCGCCGTGGGTGTTCTGGCCTTCACCGGGCTGGCCGTGAAGAAGCTGTACCAGGGCCAGCGCTGACCCACACCATCCCCGTACGAGACGACTTCTGAGCTGATCATGATCGAGATCCCGTCCGACCTCCACAAGGACCTGGTCCCCCTCGCCTTCCTGCTCGGCACCTGGGCGGGCGCGGGCGTGCACGACTTCCCGGGCTCGGAGAAGTGCAACTTCGGCCAGGAGGTGTCCTTCACCCACGACGGCCGGGACTTCCTGGAGTACCACTCCCACACCTGGGTGCTGGACCAGGACGGCAACAAGGTCCGGCCGCTGGAGTCCGAGTCCGGTTTCTGGCGGATCGACGGCGACCGCAAGGTCGAGGCCACCATGACCCGCCACGACGGCGTCGTCGAGGTCTGGTACGGCGAGTTGGCCGCCAAGAAGCCGCAGATCGACATCGTCACGGACGCGGTCGCGCGCACGGCCGCCTCGGGCCCGTACAGCGGCGGCAAGCGCCTCTACGGCTACGTCAACAGCGACCTCATGTGGGTCGGCGAGAAGCAGACCCCGGAGGTCGAGCTGCGCCCCTACATGTCCGCCCATCTGAAGAAGGTCGTCACCCCGGAGGAGGTCGAACGCTGGGCGAAGGCCCTGCCGGACGACATGCCGGACGACGGGATCGCTTTCTTCAAGTAGTTCTAGACTCTGTGGTGTGGTGAGCACCGACTGGAAGAGCGACCTCAGGCAGCGCGGCTACCGGCTGACGCCGCAGCGGCAACTCGTGCTCGAAGCCGTGGACACCCTCGAACACGCGACCCCCGACGACATCCTCGTGGAAGTGAGGAAGACGGCGTCGGGGGTCAACATTTCCACCGTCTACCGGACCCTGGAGCTCCTGGAGGAGCTCGGGCTGGTCAGCCATGCGCATCTGGGGCACGGGGCGCCGACGTACCACCTGGCCGACCGGCACCACCACATCCACCTCGTCTGCCGGGACTGCACCCATGTGATCGAGGCGGACGTGGAGGTGGCGGCCGACTTCACGGCCAAGCTCCGGGAGACGTTCGGGTTCGACACGGACATGAAGCATTTCGCGATCTTCGGCCGGTGTCGGGACTGCATGCTCAAACTCAACCTCAAGGATTCAAGTACCAAGTCGCAGGGTCACTAACAGCGGACCGATTGGCTTGGGTTTCCTTGGTGTTGCTCTGATCCTTCCGGTCTCTTCAGGGCTCTTCCGGCTGTGTGACCTTTCTGGTCGGAACGCGTTGTGTATGTGAGTGCGATGATCGGACAGCAGTCTTGGGCAGCCGGGCGGGGGTGTGGGGGTGCAGCGGAAGATCCAGCTGGGTGAGGGCGAGACGGAGCGGGTGGCGTGTGCGTCGGCGTCCGCGTTCCGCGGCCTGGATGCTGTCACCGGCGAGGTTCTGGGCGTCGATGTGCTGACCGGGCGGGTGGGCTGGCTGACGACCCTGGTCGAGAGCATGTGCACGTCAGTGACCGGCGTCCGCTGGAACCGCCCGGACCTGGCCCGACTCGCCTCCGGACAGGACCTGTCGGGGCAGCGCCTGGCGTCGAACGCATGGACGGCGCTGCGCATGCTGGGCTGGGCGGCCACCGCCCCGGAGGGTGTATATGTTCCCGACCAGGTGCGGCGGGTTGCCGAGGAGCAGGCCGGGCGGGCGCTGCGCTCGGCCTGGTGGCGCGCGCAGATCACCGACGCGGTGCTGGCGACCTGGCCCACCGGCCCCGACGCCGATCCGATGCGGCGTACCGAGGCAGAGTGGGAGGCGCTGCGGGCGGCGCTGCCGGACGGGCAGCCTCGGTGCTGCGCGCCCGGACCCGGCAGGCAGCCGCCTTCCGGGCGGCCCATGGCCGGCTGCCCGCCGACCTGTGCGAGCTGGAGGCGGCGCCGGGCGGCGGCCATCAGGTGGTGCTGGCCGCCGCTGACAAGCAGCTGGCCACGCTGGCCCGCTGCGAGGACGACCCGGCCCGCTACGCGGTGCTGACCGTGCGCCTGCCGGTGCGGTCCGACCCACGCACCCGCGCCGACTGGCACCCCGTGGTGATCAGGTTCCGGCTGCCGCCCACCATCGACCACACTGCGGCACTGCACGCCCCGACCCTGCGCCTGCGCGGCGGGAGGCTGCGCCTGGACCTCGCGCACACCTCGGCCGCCCCCAGGACCCGGCGAGACGGGGATCTGCGGGCGGTCGCCTTCGACTACGGGCTGAACACCCTGCTCACCGGTGGGACGCTGACCCTGACCGGCGGGGTGCAGCCGACCGTGCACACCGACACCCGCCCAGTCTTCTTCTTCCGCCCCGACGGGGTCCTGGCCAAGGCCGAACGGCTGCGCGTCCAGGCCGAACAGCTCTGGGCCAAGGCCGCCCACCTGCAGACCCTGATCGCTGGCCAGGCCGGGCAAGGTCGGCGCCCCGATCCGCTCACGGCTGCGAAGCTGGCGGTGCTGCGGGCTGAGCATGCCCGGGTGAGCCGCAAACGCGGGCGGCTGAACGAGCAGCTCGCCAAAGCCGCCGCCCATTTCATGGTCGGCCACGCCCGCGCCGCGAAGGCGTCGGTGATCTATCTGGAGGACCTGCGGGACATGGAGGCCCGGGGCAAGGGCCGCACCCTGAACACCCGCCTCTCGCAGTCGGTGCGGGGGCAGATCGTCGCCCACACCCGCCACCAGGCCGCCCGCTACGGGATCGCGGTGGTCATCGTCCCGGCCCGCGGCACCTCGAAGCACTGCCCCAAATGTCTGAGCGTCTTCCGCCACCGCACCGCCCCGACCGCACCACACCGGGCTGGAAGTGGGCGAGTTGCCCCAACGAGGCCTGCGGCTACAGCACGGACCGTGATGTCGCGGCCTGGCAGCGGATTGGCGCCCGCGGTCTGCACCACCAGCATCTGACCGTCCTGGACCGCGCGAGTGGCACCTATGTGATCCGCCGCACGGTCCCGGAGCTGGACCGGCCGGTCCAGCACACCCCCCACTCCGGACCCGTCATCCCGACCGTGCCGCAGCAGCAGTCTGCTGCCCAGGACCGGACGAAGGCGGGCCCGACGAGAAACCGCCCTGTGCCCAGCCAGCGACGCAGGGTCCCCGCCCCACCCGGAGCACCCGCAGCACGTACCGCTGCGGGTTCGGGTGGAAAGCGTCCGGCGGGGCGGATGCCCCAGCCACCCACCCGCCGCACCCAGCGGCGGCGCAGGGGGCAGGCACCGCACACGATGAGCACCCCCACCCGGCACCAGCCACGCGGGGCCAGACTCGGCGCAGGCTTCCACCTGCACACCCACGCCACCCCCGTCACGCGACGGACACAGCCGGGGGTACAGCCGAGATCTCTTTTCCACCGGGCCCGGGCCGAAAACCCAGCTCCACCCAGGAAAACCTAAGCTCATCTGAGACGCTAGGCATATGAAGAGCACCCTGCTGACTCTGCCCGGCGCCGTCCCCGCCGAGGGCGTGGACGAAGGCGTCGCCGCCCACTACGGCGACCTGTTCCGCGAGCAGCGTGCCCTCGCCGACGGCAGCGGATTCGTCGACCTCTCCCACCGGGGCGTCGTCACCGTCACCGGCGAGGACCGGCTCAGCTGGCTGCACCTGCTCCTCAGCCAGCACGTCAGTGAGCTCCCGGCCGGCCAGGCCACCGAGGCGCTCATCCTCTCCGCGCACGGCCACATCGAGCACGCGCTGTATCTGGTGGACGACGGCTCGACGGTGTGGGCGCACATCGAACCCGGCACGCAGGACGCGTTGATCGCGTACCTGGAGTCGATGAAGTTCTTCTACCGCGTCGAAGTCGCCGACCGGACGGGCGAGTTCGCCGTCGTCCACCTGCCGGCCGGTTCGATCGCCGAGGTGCCGGAGGGCGTCGTCGTACGCGAGACGCCGTACGGGCGTGATCTGTTCCTCCCCCGTACGGACCTGGAGTCGTACGCGGAGAAGGCGGGCCCGGCGGCCGGTCTGCTGGCCTACGAGGCACTGCGCGTGGAACACCACCGCCCGCGCCTCGGCTTCGAGACCGACCACCGCACCATTCCGCACGAGCTGGGCTGGATCGGCAGCGCGGTCCACCTCCAGAAGGGCTGCTACCGCGGCCAGGAGACGGTCGCCCGGGTCCAGAACCTCGGCAAGCCCCCGCGCCGGCTCGTCTTCCTCCACCTCGACGGCAGCGAGGTCCATCTGCCGCCGGCCGGCGCGGAGATCCGGCTCGCGGAGGACGGCCCGGACGGCCGCAAGATCGGGTTCGTGACGACGTCCGTACGCCACCACGAGCTGGGGCCGGTGGCGCTGGCGCTGGTGAAGCGGAACGTGCCGCTCGATGCCCCGCTCATGGCGGATTCGACGGCGGCGGCGCAGGAGGTTGTGGTCGAGCCCTGACGGGCTGAGGGGCTGGGGGGGCTGCGGGAACTGAAGGGCTGAGCCCTTGGGTCTCACATCTCCAGAAGTACCGTGAACGGGCCGTCGTTCGTCAGGGAGACCCGCATCCGGGCGCCGAAGCGGCCCGTGGCCACCGTCGCGCCGAGCGAGCGGAGCTGGGCGACGACCTCGTCGACGAGGGGTTCGGCGACATCGCCCGGGGCGGCCGCGTTCCAGGTGGGGCGGCGGCCCTTGCGGGCGTCGCCGTACAGCGTGAACTGGCTGATGACGAGCAGCGGTGCGTCGATGTCGCTGCACGACTTCTCGTCGCCGAGCATGCGGATCGACCAGAGTTTGCGGGCGAGCTGGGCCGCCTTCTCCTTGGTGTCGTCGTGCGTGACCCCGACGAGGACACACAGTCCCTCACCCTCGATCGCACCGACGACCTCCCCGTCCACGACGACGCTCGCGCCGTCCACCCTCTGCACCACCGCACGCATGTCGTCCATCATGCCGTGCGAGAGGGGTCCTCCTTACGGGGGTTTGAGGTCACAGGGGTTTGGGAGAAGCTTTGCCCGGTCTATCTCATTGATCTTATTGATCCCTAAGCGCCCATCTGGGGTGGATCGGGGGCACTCGGTCACATAGCGGCCAGTCGGAGTGGCACGATGCTTCCCACACACCGGTCGAGGGGACGGTTGAGGCGCATGAGCACACCGAGTATCGGGCAGCAGCCTGGGGCTGTGTCGTTGACCCGTGGGAGCCCGCGGTCGGGAGGAACGGGAAGACCGGGAGGGCCGGGAGGGGCAGGAGGAGTCGGGTACGGGTTTCTGCATGGGCAGGGACACGGGGACGGGGGCGGTGGGATCGATGCGATCGATGGGATCGATGGGATCGTCCATCGGCCGCCGATCCAACGTACGGACAGCCGGCCTTTGCTGCCTCCGGGTCCGCCCGAGCACGATTTCTCCCGGCTGCGGCTGCCCGAGTTGCGCGCGTTGCGCCGGGACGCGCAGCGGGACGAGGCCGACCTCAGCTATGTGCGGCGGCTGCTGCAGGGGCGGATCGACATCCTGCGGGCCGAGCTGGCGAGGCGGGGCGGTCCGGCGGGGCCCTCGCCCTCCCGGCCGGGGGCGGCTGGGTCCGGGATCGGGCGGGGGCTCGGGACGGGGGCGCGGTCGGGGGCTGGTACTGGGCTCGGCTCGGGGCTGGGTTCGGGGTCGGGGCTCGTCGACCGGCTTTCCGAGATCCTCACCGACGCGCCCGCCCGTCAGCGGTCCTCCGCCAGGCACGTCACGGTCGGTACCCCGCACGGCGAGGAGTACCGCAGGCTGGCCGCCGAGATGCTCGCCGAGGTCGAGCTGTCCGACCTCTCGGCGCGCACGGACGAGGAGCTGGGGGAGGGGATCGGGCGCCTGATCCGGTACGAGCAGGAGGCATCCCGGCGACGGCAACGGCTTCAGCGGACGGCCGACGACTGCAGCGCGGAGATCGCACGGCGGTACCGGGAGGGGGAGGCGCAGGTGGACGACCTGCTCACGTAGCCGTTGCCCTGCGGGTAGGGGCGGCGGGGGCGAGAAAAAACCGCGCGACACCCCACCGCCGTACCCCTACCGTGCCCCCATGACCCGCACGCAGGACATCGCCGTACGCCCCATAGTCAAGGAAGAGATCCCCGCCTGGATCCGCGCGTTGAACACAGGGTTTCTGCGGAGCCCGGTCGCGTCGGAGCGGGAGATCACGGACCGAGCCGCGAACATCGTCCCGGACCGCACCCTGGGCGCGTTCGACGGCGACCGTTGCGTGGCGACGTTCAGGTCGTTCGCCCAGGAGGTGACGGCGGTCGGCGGCCACCCCGTCCCCGCCGACGCCGTCTCGAACGTCACCGTCAGCCCCACCCACCGCCGCCGAGGCCTCCTCACCCGCATGCTGGCCCACGACCTGGTGGCCGCGAAGGAGCGCGGGGACGTCGTCGCCACGCTCATCGCGGCCGAGTACCCGATCTACGGCCGCTACGGCTTCGGCCCCGCCACCTGGGCCACCGAGTGGACCGTCGACGTGACCAGGACCGGCCTCGACCCCCGCTGGTCGGGCCCGGACGACGGCGGCCGTATCGACCTCGTGGACGGCGAGGACGTACGCGGGACCGGCCCCGAACTGCACGAACGCCTCCGCCGCAGCCAGCCCGGCGCGGTCGACCGTGCCGAGCGCTGGTGGCAGGCCAACACCGGTGTCCTGAAGCTGGACCCGTCGTGGACGGACCCCTTCTACGCGGTGTACCGGTCCGCGGACGGCACGGTCGAGGGCCTCGTCTCGTACGAGTCGGACGACAACTGGCACGACAAGCAGCCGCACAACACGGCCGACGTGAACTGGCTGATCGCGGCGACTCCGGCCGCCGAGCGCGCCCTGTGGCACTACCTCTGCTCGATCGACTGGATCACGAAGGTCAAGACGGGCTGGCGGGCACCCGACGACCTGCTTCCGCACTTCCTCCCCGACCCGCGCGCCGCGCGCATCACCGCGCAGGCCGACTGGCTGTGGGTGCGCATCCTGGATGTCGTACGGGCGCTGGAGGCACGGACGTACGGGACGACCGGGACGCTCGTACTCGACGTCGTCGACCCGGACGGATTCGCCGGCGGACGGTACCGGCTGGAGGCCGGGCCGGACGGGGCGTCCTGCACGCCGACGACCACCGCGGAACCCGAACTGACCCTGACTGTCGCCGACTTGGCCACCCTCTGGCTCGGTGACGAGTCCGCCGTGCGGCTCGCCGCGCTCGGCCGGGTGGAGGAACAGCGGAAGGGCGCCGCCCCCGTGGCCGACGCCCTGCTGCGTACGTCCAGGCGACCGTGGTGCCCGGACATCTTTTGATTCTGATGATTCTGAGTTCTTGCTCTTCCTCCGGCGGTGCTCCTTCCGTGTGGGTGTCGGCCGGTCAGTGATCAGTGATCCGTGTCCATATCCGTAGCAGGACCCCTGTTCATGACTGGTGAAGCTATGAAGTTGTGATTGTGGCTGTGCTCATGAAGTTGTGGCTGTGCCGTTCTGCCTCTGTTCAGTTGTGGCTGTGCGGCTTTGCGTGACTGACCGAGCTCCCGGCTCCCCTCCGGAAGGGAGCCCGGTCAGCCGGACTGGGCGAGCAGCATCACGATGACCACGGCCCCGATGCCGCTGATCAGGGCGTTCCGTGCCTTGATGCCGACCGTGAGGGCAACGATGCCGATGAGGCCCATCGGGCCGTACTTCCACTCGATGAGCTGTTCGAGTCCGACGAAGAGGGCTGCGGCGAGGATGGCGATGAGCGGCAAGACGATCCCTCCTTCGGGAACGGTCCCTGGGTTCGGGACGAGGCGGTGGCGCTCACTCGGTCGACGGAGTCACCCTCAGCGACCCTTGATGACCCTTGGTGACCAACCCCCCTGTAAGTTTCACCATGTTGCTCAAGTTGGCGACCAACTCCACCTTACTTATCTCCGCTTGGAGTCGTCTCATAACCACCTTCCGCTGAACTGCCCAAAGATGGCGCGAAGTTGTACTGTTTGGTTGTGGACCCGGAACGCGTCGCCGTCAACGGGCGGAAGAGGTCACCACGGCCACCGAGGTCACACCACGAGGTGGCCGACGAGTTGCGCGCCCGGATCACGTCGGGTCAGCTGCGGCCGGGGCAGCGCATGCCCACGCAGGCCACGCTGGCCGACGAGTTCGGGGTGGAGCGGGGAGCCGTGCGACAGGCGCTGCGCATCCTGCAGTCGGAGCATCTGCTGGTGAATGTGTCCCGGGGCAGTCCGGCGACCGTCGCCCAGCCGCTGGAGAGGGTGCTGACCGGGGCCGAAGCGCCGCCGCAGCCCACGACGGTGGCGCTCGCACCGCGGATATCGGACGCCTTCGCCGCCTCGCACGTCGAGATCGACGCCCTGTGCCTGACGTCGGTGTCGCTCACACTCGCCGTGGGTGAGCCGTTGCGCGCGATTCACGCGGGGCGCATAAAACCGGCCAAGGTCGACGTACGGGTCCTGCTGCCCAGCCGCGACATCGACCTCGCCTTCCCGGCCCCGGTCGACCACTCGACCGACGGCCGGCTGCAACGCCGCTGGCTCGCCCAGCGCAACGCGCAGGGGCAGGTGCTCAAGCACAACCTGCTGGCGCTGCGCTCCTCGCACGGCATCGACGTACATGTCTCCTTCCGTGCCCTTCCCTTCACGCCGCCAGTGAAGTTGTACCTGCTCAACGGCGCGGAGGCGCTCTTCGCGTACTACACGGTGAAGCGGCGGGAGGAGGAGGTCGACAGCGAGCACCTGGAGCTGTACGACGCCGAGGGCGCCCACTCGATGCTGTTCGCCTTCGAGCAGGGCGTGAGCTTACGGGACACGACCTTCGTCGAGCAGTCGCACCTGTGGTTCAACGCACTGTGGGAGACGATCAGTTCGGAGCTGCTGCTCACGAGCTGATCGTCTCCCGGGTGTGGTGCGGAGGGCGGTGCTGAGGGTGGCGCTGAAGGTGGTGCTGAGTGTGGTGCGGAAAAGCGGTGCGGGGGGCTTGTACTCTCCGTGGTGAGTCATATGTATGGGTCATATGGCTCAGGTGGCTCACATGGTCGGACCGGCGACCATCAGGGCCAGGACGACCGCCCCGATGGAGCTGCAGGTGGGGCTCTTCGCCTTGATCCCGATGGTGAGGAGCAGCAGTCCGACGATGCCGGCGGGGCCGTAGTGCCATTGGACGAGCTGCTCGAAGCCGACGACGAAGACGGCGGAGAGGAGGGCGAGGGCGGGCATGGTGGTACCTCCTTCGGGGGTTCGGGTGTTCGAGTGTTCAGCGAGCGGAATCGAAACCTTCGCCAACTCTGGTAAGTTGGCTGCCAACTTGGTTTAAGTTGTACCCACTTGGTCAACCCTTACAAACAACTCCCAAACAACTCCCCAAAGATGGATGGGAGTTGTACTTTTTGGTCGTGACCCAGGAGAACGTTGCAGTGAACGGCAGCAGAAAGCTCTCGCACCAGGAGATCGCCGACGCCTTGCGCAGCCGCATCCGCGCCGGTGAGCTCAGGGCCGGAGAACGCCTGCCGACCCAGGCCGAGCTCGCCGAGGAGTTCGGCGTGGAGCGCGGCACGGTCCGCCAGGCCCTGCGGGCGCTGCAGGAGGACGGGCTGCTCAGCAATGTGAGCAAGGGAAGCCCGCCGCGGATCGCCGAGGTGACCCGGGCCGCCGGCGGACCCCAGCCGACCATGGTGGCGCTGGCACCGCGCCTGGCGGACGCCTTCTCCGCCCCGCACGTCCGCATCGACGCGGCCTGCCTGACCGCCGAGACCCTGATGCTGGCCCTGGGCGAGTCCGTCCGCCGTATCCACGAGGGCACCGTCCGCCCGGAGTCGATCGACGTCCGCATACTCCTGCCCTCGCGGAAGATCAACCTGGCGTTCCCGGTGCCGGTGGACGCGGACGACGAGGACGACCGAGTCCACGACCGCTGGCTGGCCCAGCGCAACGCCCAGGCCCACGTCCTCCGCCACAACCTCCAGGCCCTGCGCTCCTCGCACGGCATCGACGTACGCGTGACGTTCAGGGCACTTCCGTTCACGCCGCCGGTGAAGCTCTACCTGCTCAACGGCGCGGAGGCGCTCCTTGCGTACTACATCGTCGAGCCGCGGGAGACGGAGGTGGAGAGCGAGACCGTGGAGATGTACGACACGAGGGGTCTCAACTCCCTCCTCTTCTCCTTCGCCAAGCAGACCGGCCAGGCCGGCCAACGCGACGCCGCCTTCGTGGACCAGTCCCAGCAGTGGTTCAACGCCCTCTGGGAAACCATCACCACAGACCTGACACTTCCCTAGTGACTCCTGATGCGGCGCAGACTGACCTGGTGACAGCTGAGACAGAGATCCTGCGAGAACTGATCACCCGGGCTCGTTATGTCCTCTTCGACTTCGATGGGCCCATCTGTCGCCTGTTCGCGGGCCACCGCGCGGACCGGATAGCGGTGGAACTGGTGGAGTGGCTGGACGGTCACGGGCTGAAGGGTCTGCTGACCGAGGAGGAGCAGCTCGCCACGGACCCGCACATACCCCTGCACGCGGTCAACAGGCGGCGCCCCGGCAGCGACCTGGTCGCCGAACTGGAGCGCTGGCTCACCGAGCAGGAACTGAAGGCCGTGCCCACCGCCTGGCCCACCCCATACGCGGACCCACTGATCCGGACCTGGTCCGCCGTGGGCGCGCGGCTCGCGATCACGACCAACAACTCACCCCGTGCGGCCGCCAGTTACGTCCACACCCGTGGCCTCGCCGACTGCTTCGGCCCGTTCGTCTACGGCCGCACACCGGAACTCCACTGGATGAAACCGGACCCCCACTGGCTGAACGAGGCCCTGAAGGCCATGGGCGCCGACCCCAGCGCCGCACTGATGATCGGCGACGCGCCCTCGGACTTCGAGGCGGCGAGGGATGCGGGGGTCTCCTTCCTGGGGTACGCGCGTAATGAGCTCAAGCGCGAGAACCTGATCGACGGGGAGGTCCCGCCCGGGCACATTGTGGGTTCGTTGAAGCCTGTGCTGGAGCACCTGCGGGGCCGTGGCTGAGCCGCCGTGGCGCCGTGCCGAGACCCCGGTTCAGGCCTGAACCAGCAGCAGGAAGAAAACGAAGGCCGCCCACCACGCCAAGGGTGCGTGCCGTGTCCGTACAGCCGCCGTCGCAAGGACCAGGAGCAGCAGCCCCAACGGCCCGAACTCGGCTTCCATCAGCTCAGCCGTTCCGAACCTGACCGCCGCCCCCACCAACTCCCAGAAGACCATGTGCCCACCCCGTCCGATTCCGTCCGCCTCGTCAACTAGCCTGCCAATTGGTCTGGTTGACTTGGATTGGTTCTTCCCGGTCGGTCTGATCCCTTAACTAGCAGTCCAGTTGGGCTGCTTGCTTGACCGGAACTGGTTTGCTTGTCGGTCGGGAGCGGTACGGTCGAGGGTGTGGACCGGGAACGACCCAGCGGTGGTGGCGGTAGGAAGTCCGGGCGTGTGCTGCAGACGCTGCGGGCTCGCATAGCCGACGGCACCTACCCGGCGGGTGCCTCCCTGCCGCCTCAGCGGGACCTGGTCAAGGAGTTCGGAGTCTCCCGCGACACAGTGCAGCGGGCCTTGAAGGGGCTGGCAGACGAAGGCTTGATCGAGTCCCGGGTGGGGAGCGGGTCCTGGGTGCTCGCGAGTTCCCGCTCGGAGCCGGTCTCCGGACAAGGGCGTGCGGTGACGATGCGATCGTTCTTCGACGACGCCTTCGAGCGGCCAGAAGTGGACCTGGACGTCTACACGCTGACGTCCGAGACCTTGCACACGCACGTCCGGCTGCAGGCGGAACGCATTCGCAACGGGGAGATCGCGAAGCCCAAACGCATCGCCCTGCGCATGGTGCTTCCGTCCGAGCGGACTGAACTGCCGTATCCGAGGACCAAGAGCGACACGGCCGACCCGAGCCTGCAGCGTCGCCTGCGTAAGATCACTGGACAGAACACGTCCTTGTTGCGAACTGTCCTGCGGGATCTGCAGGTTGAGGGCCTGGTCGCCGCCGTCGACATCGAAATCCGGCACGCACCGCTGACACCGCTCTTCAAGCTCTACCTCCTCAATGGCACCGAGGCGCTCTTCGGCCCTTACGAGGTGATCGAGCGCACCATCGAGTTGGCTGACCGCACGGTGGTCGAGGCGAACGATGTCCTTGGTTTTGGGGCGAAGCTGACGCACCACGTCAGCGACGCAGATCCGAAATCTCCAGGATCCGCCTTCGTGGAGAGCATGCAGACCTGGTTCGACTCCATCTGGGAACGGCTCACGGAGGAGAGCAACCGACCGACAGAAGCCCACACGCCCTGACCACCGGAGCATGTGAGCCGACCACGTGGTCGGCGCCCTCCCGCCGCATCTCCTCGGCCCGGCCGTCGTCGCTCGTGCAGCCGAGGAACCTGACCCCCGCCGATCTGGCCGCGCTGAGGTCGGTGAGCTGGTCCCCGACCATGAGGGCGCCGGCGGGTTCCATGCCGCCCAGGTTCTTCAGGGCGCGGAGCACCAGGCCCGGATCGGGCTTCATGAGACGTGGTTCATGCGGATCGCGACCACAGACGGTCTCGAACTTCGAGTCCAGTTCCCGCAGTTCGAGAAACCTCCGCACGGGACCTTCGGCGTTGTTCGTCACCACCCCCAGCCGCTTGTCGAGATCGAGCAGTGCGTCCAGCAACGTGTGGATGTGCTGGGCGGGTTCGGCGGAATTCACAGCGACGTATTCGAAGTCCGTGATGATGTCGTTCGCCGTGGTCAGAGGTGTGCGGTCGAGGGAGGAGGGTTCACTCCGGTCGACCATGTCACTGAGGAGTCGGAGGATGTCGTGCGAGTCGTCGCATTGCTCGACCGCCGGGTCGAGAGTGTTCCACTGCTGCCGCGCCATCTTCTTGACCTTGCGGGCGATGCCGGAGGTCGAAGTCGTCCCGAAAAGGTCGCAGATGGGGCCGTCGAAGTCGAAGAGAACCGCCTGTGCCGTGCTGAGGAGCCCTGGTAAGGGATGTGGATCCTCGGCTCCGCCGCTCGTGTGTCCCGTCGCAGTCATGACAGCCAGTGTGGCCCACCGGTCCGGGGCGCCCCGAGGGACGATGCGACCGGGGAGGGACCCGGGCGCAGCGCTCTGCCGTACGACCGGCAGTCCTCCCAGGGGACCGCCACGACCCAATGCGGCGCTTCTGGCACGATGCTCGACCACGAAGGAGTAACGTGCCTCCACTTCCTCACCACTGGTGCGGACTCAGGCGAGAGAACGGGCAATGCCATCTGAATCGGTTTCCACAGCCCGGCAGCGTGCCGGTGGGATGAGCGCTGACCCGAACGCCGTCGAAGGCCCCCTCAGCGGCTACCACCATGAGACGTACGTGTTCCCGCTGCCGGACGAGACGGGAGGCGCTTCTGGAAGTCGGTGGAAGGTTCGTGAGCCGCGCGAGCAGTTGCTGTGGTTCGACCGGCGCTGCTTCTTCTCGGAAGAGAATCTGCTGGCCGAGTTGCAGGGGCGCATCGGCAACATCCCCGACGTCAACCAGGTGAGCGGCATCCGCCTGCAGCGGTTCATCGAAGGGGCGACCCTGGGGTCGCATCACGCGTCCGGCACACCGGTGCCCGAAGGTGTGCTCGATCAGATCCTCGGCCTGTTCCGGCAGATGGTGGCCGTGACCCCCGACACTCTTCTGGCGAAGCGGACGTGTGAGCCGAGGGACCGCGCCCCGGAGGGCGACAGCGCCGGGTTCCTCGACCGGCTGATCTGCTTCGCCGAGGAGCGGGTGTACACGGCGAACTTGCCCGAGTACGGGCAGCTGTTCGACGATCTGGGACTGGAGCCCGACTCCTTCAAGCGGCTGCGAAAGCACGTGGCCGGCTTGCGGGACCGGCCGTTCTGCCTGCTCCACGCGGACCTGCACCGCGAGAACATGATCGTCGACCCGTACGGCCGGCTCTGGGCCATCGACTGGGAGTTGGCGATGCTCGGCGATCCGCTCTACGACCTCGCCACGCATCTGTACCTGATGCGGTATCCACCGGACCAGGAGCAGCTCCTGATGGGGCGGTGGCGGGAGCTTGTCGAGGGAATCCGGCCGGGCAGCTCCCGCGGCTGGCAGGACGATCTGCCCAGACTGCTCGACTTCAAGAAGGCCCAGTCCGTTTTCACGGACGTCATCCGCACCTCGCAGTCCCTGGCCCTCGCTCCAAGGGCCGACCGCGATCGGCTCCGTAAGGCCGGCTGGAAGGTGTGGGACGTCCTCAGGTCGGCGGCGCAGCCGCTGGGCATCGAATCGGTGCCCGGCGTGCTGGAGACCGAGTCAGCACTCACCCGATGGTTGCGGGTTCATGGGTCCGCCCGGGCGTAGGTGCTGGTGTGCCATGTGGGATTGTGGCGCCAGTTGTGCTTCCGTGATTGTGCTTCTCCGCCAGTGTCAGCCCTCCAGGAGCAGTCCGTGCGTTCAGGCCCGTCTTCCCGTCGAGTGGAGCGAGAAGACGCTGTCTCCATGGAGGCCTGGGACGAGTTCGTGCATCGGGCCATGGACGAAGGGTGCATGAGCAGCGGCCACCACAACCGGAACTTTCTGCTGCGCCTGGACGAAGCCCTCGCGAAGGAAGCGGGACTGGAGGCGGGCTCGTTCGTGACGGTCCGGTCGCGGAGGCCGGATGCCCTGCGGGTGGTCGTCCGCACCTGGCAGGACGAGGCGGAGATCCTCGCCGCCGCCGGTGCCGTCCTGCCGCATGTACCGAAGTGCCTGGCCAGGAGCGGCGGAGCGACCGTACACAGCTATGTGGAAGGCGTGCCGCTCTCCACGGTGTGCCCGAACGGCCGAGCCGTGGACCGTGTCCTCGTCGATGCGCTGGTCGACCGCCTGGCACAGGCGACACGTGTACGCAGGGGCGCGCTGCCGGTGCTCCCCAGCGGGTGGCCGGAGGACGATGAGGACAGCCGGGGGTTCCTGCGGCTGCTGGCGACCGAGGTGGACAGGCAGGTATGTCAGTCCAATTGGGCTGAGTTCGGCGACTTGTTCAAGGCCCTGGGCATTCCCCGGGACGTGATGATCCGGTACGCCGACCGTGTACCGCCCATGACCCGTCGGCCGTACGGTCTGCTCCACGCGGATCTCCACCGGGACAACGTGATCCTCACCTATTCCGGTGAGCCGCCCCTGTTCTGTGTGGACTGGGAACTCGCCACGTACGGAGACCCACTGCACGATCTGGCGGTTCATCTGGTCCGTATGCGGTATCCGGAGTCCCAGGAGAAGCAGGTGATCGCGGCCTGGAAAAGAGCTGTCCGCCGCGTCTCACCTGCCGCGGCCCGCGGGCTGGACGAAGATCTGCGCCACTACATCGACTTCGAGCGCGCACAGTCCGTCTTTCCGGATGTGATGCGCGTGGCCCAGTCACTGGACGCCTTCGTCGATCAGCGCGATCTGGACCGGGCGACGACAGCGGTACGTCGGGCGCTCGAAGCCGCGGCCGGACCACTGGGACTCGACGGAGCGCCGGACGGGTCCGAGATCGTACGAGCGCTGGTGGAGTGGCGTAAGCGGCAGGACGGCCGGCACGTCAGGTTCCGTTCGCTGGCCACGGTGGACTGGAGCCCGGACTGCTGGGCGTCGGAAGACCACAGCGCCGTCCGCGCCCTCGTGCACGAAGCCCTGATCAAGGAAAGCGTCGCCCCCGAGCACCGCGTGCTCAGGGGCACCGCGCACCGCAACTCGGTGGTACACGTGGCGGGCCTGGACCGTCCCGTTGTCGTACGGCGGAGAATGCGGGGCATCCCCACTCGCGAGCTCGGCCTCCTCGACGAGCATGCGGTACTGAGGACCATCGAGCGGTCGGGGGTGAGAGTGGAGGCCCCCAGAGTGCTCGCGCTGGGAACGAGTGACGAGGACGGATTCTTCGCCCTCCACACCTACGTCGGTCCGACCGCCAACGACGGCCCCCCTGACCATCCGGTGCTCGGATTACGGCCGTACGAGGCCGACGCGCTCGTGGACCAGCTGTGCGCCCTGACGGAGGTCGACCACAGTTCGCTGGGCCCGGCGGCCGGAGAAGGGGACTTCTGCCGCTGGCTCAGCGACCGGCTGGTGCAACTGGTGGCCGACCTGCCCCTGGCGTCACGCCGGCTTGCCCAGCAGCTGGGGCTGCCCGACGACACGGAACTGAAAGAGATCCTGTACGCGCATGAAGTGACCCATAGGCGTCCGGCCCTGCTGCACGGCGACCTGAACCCGTGGAATCTCGTGCGGCGTGAGGGCAAGCCGTCGTTGGCACTGGTCGACTGGGAGCGCGCCATGGTGGGAGATCCCGTGTACGACCTGGTACGCCACATGCATCTCACACCCACCCCGACGCGGACCCGCGAGCGGATGCTCAGCCGCTGGACCGACAGGCTCGCCGCCGAGTACACCGAGGGCTGGCAGGACGATCTGGACGTCTACCGGCGGCTTGAGGTCGTGCGGTCCGCCTACGTCGACCTCGACCGTCTCGTCACCCGCGCCACCCTGGACGCCCCCAACGTCAGCAGGGCCGTGGACTCGTATGCTGCGACACTCCGGAGCGCCAAGGTCGCGCTGGGTCTGCCGGACCGACCGACACAGGGTCCCTCCCTTCTCTTCCGGGCGCTGCCCGAGGACCGCGTCCGCCGTTTCATGGAGGCCGCCTGGCAGTGGCCGCGCGCGACGGTGTGGGCCGCGCTCCGTGAAGCCGCGGCGTCGCGGCCGTTCATGGCCTCCCGCCGAGAGGTCACTGCCAGGTCGACGGCCGGGTAGGGCCGCTCTGCGTAGGCTCACCTCATGAGCGAGATGGGGTCGCGCGAGATCGGCCTGCGTGAGCGTAAGAAGCGGCGGATGTACCAGGCGGTGTCCGACATCGCCGTCAAGCTGTTCCTGGACAAGGGCTTCGACGCCGTCTCCGTGGCCGAGGTCGCCGCCGCGGCCGAGATCTCCAAGCCGACGCTCTTCCGCTACTTCCCGGCGAAGGAGGACCTCGTACTGCACCGGCTCGCCGACCACGAGACGGAGGCGGCGCGGGTGGTCGAGGGGCGGGCGGAAGGGCAGTCCGCGGTGGACGCGCTGCGGGTGCACTTTCTTGACGGGCTCGCGCGGCGGGATCCCGTGACCGGGCTGAGTGACGAGCCGGATGTGCTGGCCTTTCACCGGCTGCTGTACGGGACGCCGTCGCTCGTCGCGCGGTTGTACGCGTATCTGGAGCGGTCCGAGGCCGCGCTCGCCGAGGCGCTGGGCGGTGATCTCGACGCGCGGGTGGCGGCGGGGCAGATCGTGGCCGTGCGGCGGGTGCTCGCGCAGGAGAACTGGCGGCGGGTGGAGAGGGGGGAGGCCGTGGAGGACGTTCAGCGTGATGCTGTCGCTGCCGCTGAGAGGGCGTTTGCGCGGCTGCGGCGCGGCCTCGCGTGATCGTGCTCGCGCCCGCACTCGTGCTCGCGCCCGCACTCGTGCTCGCGCCCGCTTTCGTGAGATTGGGTAAATAATTTAACTTGGTTACGTTATTCCGCTACGCTCGACGGAATGACGTCACCCCACCCCGCCCTCCACCACGCCCTCACCTACGAACGCGCCTACCACGACACCTGCCGCGCCGCCCTCGCCGCCATGGCCGAGGGGGCGGAGGAGCAGGTCGTGGTCGGGGAGGACGTCTCCGCCTCCGGTGCCGACGCGGAGGTCCTCGGGCGACGGTTCCGCGGTCAGGCGAAGGAGCTGCGTGAGCTGCCCGAAGGGCCGTTGTTCTTCGGCAAGCTGGACTTCGCGTCCGGCGCCGCCGAGCACGCCGGGCAGAGCTATCACATCGGCCGGCTCCGCATCACCGAGCACCCGGCCGCCCCACCTCTTGTTGTCGACTGGCGCGCTCCCGTCTCCCGCGCCTTCTACCAGGCGGGCCCCCGCGACCCGCAGGGCGTCGCCGTCCGCCGTCGCTTCGGCTGGGTCCCGGGCAGTCGCGGCGACTCGGCCGACCTCACCGGCCTGGAGGACGAGCACCTGGGCCGGAGTGATCCCGGACGAGGCGGCAGCCGTATCCTCGCCGCCGAGATCGAACGCCCCCGCCTCGGCCCCATGCGCGACATCGCCGCCACCATCCAGCCCGAACAGGACGACCTCGTCCGCGCCGGCCTCACCACCTCCCTCTGCGTCCAGGGCGCCCCGGGCACCGGCAAGACGGCCGTCGGCCTGCACCGCGCCGCGTACCTCCTCTACACCCACCCCCACCGCATCCGCCGCGGCGGCCTGCTCGTCCTCGGCCCCAACCGCACCTTCCTCACCTACATCGCGGAGGTGCTCCCCGCCCTCGGCGAGACGGGCGTACGGCAGTCGACCGTCACGGAAGAGATCGCCCGCCACCCGGTCACCGCCGAGGACGACGAACGCGCCGCCCTCGTCAAGCACGACCCCCGCATGGCGGAGGTACTGCGCCGCGCCCTTCACGGCCGTATCAAGGCAGAGACCAGCTCCCTCGCCGTACCGGACGGTTCGTACCGCTGGCGCGTCCCGGGCGACGAACTCCGGCGGATCGTCGACGACGTACGGGCCGAGGAACCGCCGTACGACATCGGGCGGGAGCGGGTACGGGCGCGGATCGTGCGGTGCGTTCAACGGCAGGCCGAGCGCCGCGCCGGGCCGCGGTCGAGCGGCTGGCGGCGGAAGGTCTCCCGGTCGCGGCCGGTCGGCGCGTACGTCGACGCCGTATGGCCGCGGGTACGGCCGGAGGAGGTCGTGGCGGAGTTGCTCGCCGGCCCGGACGCCCTGGCCGCGGTGGCGGACGGGGTGCTCGACGCCGACGAGCAGAGAGCCGTCCTGTGGGCGCGGGCGCCGCGTTCGTGGAGGTCGGCGCGGTGGTCGGCCGCCGACCTCGTCCTGCTCGACGAGGTCGCGGGGCTCATCGAACACCCCGAGGGCTACGGCCATGTCGTCGTCGACGAGGCGCAGGACCTCTCCCCGATGGAGGCCCGGGTCATCTCCCGCCGTGCGGCCTTCGGTTCCCTGACGGTCCTGGGCGACCTGGCCCAGGGGACCACCCCCTGGGCGGCCCGCTCCTGGCCCGGCCTCCTCGCCCACCTGGGCAGACCGGACACCGAGATCGTGCCCCTCACCACAGGATTCCGGGTGCCGGAGGCGGTCGTACGGCTGTCCAACCGCCTTCTGGACCGCCTGGACGTGGACGTACCGCCGTCCCGATCCCTCCGGAAGGACGGCGAGTTGAACATCCGGCCGACCCCTCGGCACGCCGTGGACAAGGGCGTCGTCGACGCCGTACGGGGCGCGCTCGCGCGTGAGGGGTCGGTCGGGGTCATCGCCGCTGACACGGAGGTCGTACGGCTGCGGAAGGTGTTCGAGGCGGAGGGGATCCCGACCGGGGAAGCGGACGAACTGGGCGCTCGGGTCGCGGTGCTGGGCGCGAGTGCGGTGAAGGGGCTTGAGTACGACCATGTCGTGGTCGTCGAACCGGCGGCGATCGGGGAGTCGGGGGCAGTGACGGAGGTGGAGGCAGAGGGGGAGTCGCGGGGGCTACGGCGGTTGTATGTCGTGCTGACGCGGGCGGTGTCGCGGCTGGATGTGGTGCATGGGCGGCCGCTGCCGTGGTGAGTTGCCGCCTCTCTCTGTCTCAGTGTTACCGGAAGACGACCGACTCATGACCGAGCATGCACCTTTGGTGAGCGGTTTCACGGCTACCGTGATCGTGCCGGTGAGCGACGACTCCCGCGAGCCCATCTCCCCTCCCCCCAGGGCTCGTTCGCCGCTCACCGGTAATGGGTGCGTGATCGCCTCAGCGGGTCGCCGCGTCCAGGAAGGGCATCAACTGCTCCTCCTCGTAGGCCAGGTGGGCTTCGAGTTCGGCGGTGAGCCGCTCGACTTCGCGGAGTACGAGGGCGGGATCGGCGCTTTGGTCGCTGTCGGGGGCCTCGGGGGCCTCGGGAGTCTTGGGGACCTCGGGAGTCTTGGGCGCGACGGTCCGGCGGAGTTCTTCGAGGAGTTCGGCGATCTTCTCGTGCTCGGTGCGCAGACGGTCGAGGACCGGGGTGAGTTCGGGGTGGCGGTCGGCCAGGAACGGGAACATCGCGATGTCCTCGCCGGTGTGGTGGTTGTGCAGCCCCTGGCAGAGGGTGAGGCAGTTGATGCGCAGTTGGGCGCCGAGGGTGCCGTTGCTGTTGCCCTTGGCCAACTCGTCCCTGATCAGGGCGAGTTCGCGTCGAAATGCCTCGTGGACGACCTTGATGTGCTCGCCCATGGACCCCGCGTTGATGTTCGGCGGGCCACTCTGGGGGATCTCGCGCAGGGCGACCACGGGAATCGTGCGGTCCGTCTTCGCCTGGTACTCGGCCCACCCCGGGTCCCCTTCGACGGCCCGCGCGAAGGCCTGGTCCCGCGCCGTCCCTGCCAGCACCTCGGCCTCGGCCTCGTACGTGAACGCGCCGCTCTCGATGGTCACCCGGGGATTCGCGACGAGGTTGCGGAACCAGTCCGGGTGCTTCGGGGCTCCGCCGGCCGAGGCGATGACGAGCACCGTGCCGTCACCGTCGGGGAGGTAGCCGACGGGGGTCGTGTGCCGGGTGCCCGTACGGGCACCGGTGGTGGTGAGGAGCAGCAGCCGGGCTCCTTCGAAATAGCCGCCGACCTGTCCGCGCTTGGCGCGGAACTCGTCGATGACCTGCTGATTGAAGTCGTTGGGCATTCTCTGCTTTCTGGGTCTTCGGGTCTTGGGCTTCGGGGATTGGATTTTTGGTTTTGGGCAGGATGAATTGCCGCGCAGCGAATACGGCGACGCCTGCGGTGGAGGAATGAAGAGGTGCGCGAAAAGGAGGTTTCGGGTGGCGCGCGGCCGTACGGCCGAAGGCGCTGCATACACCGAACACGCCGAACACACCGAAAACGCCGAATCCTCGGCGTCAAAGAAGGCGGGCCTCTAGCCCGCCCCGGCCTCATTCAGAGGCCGGGTACCCAACTCGCTCACGGCACAAGGCCGACCCGGCAGTCATGGGGGCAACGGTAATGCGTTGCGCGGCTCGGGGCAACGGCGCATCTCATATTCGTCGGGATTGACCGCGAGATGGACCGACAGTCCAATTCCGCACACCGGCAAGCCTCACCCCGCGGTGAAGGTCAACCGGCCGTGCCCTCATGGCTGAGCATCTGCGGACGTGGTGTCGTCGAGGTCGAGGGCGGCCATGTCGAAGCCGGCGTCGGTCAGGACCGTCGCGGCCACTCCGCGGCCGACCCGGGCGAGGCCGATCAGCAGGTCGTCGCAGTCGATGCGGGCGGCGCCGTGCTGCTCGGACCGCTCCTCCGCGAGGGCGATCGCCTTGCGGGAGTAGGGAGTCCAGGCGATCCGTTCGGCTGCTTGGGAGGCGCCCAGGCTCAGCCGGTCCCCGACCGACCGGTGGACGGCGTCGCGGGAGACCCCGGCTGAGCTCAGCAGGCGGGTGGCGCTGTTGTCCTCGGCGGTGAGACCCCACAACAGGTGCTCGGTGCCGATGTAGTTGTTCCGGTGCTGCACCGCCGCCCACTTGACGTGGACCATCGCCCGGCCGAGGTCGTCCGTCATCGTCTCGGGGCCGTAGCGCTTGTGCGGGGCGTGGAACCGCTGCTGCACCGCCTGCCGGGTCACCCCCAGGGCGCCGCCGACGTCCGTCCACGAGTAGCCGTGCATCCGGCAGTGCTCGACGTAGTCCTCGACCAAGTCGTCCGCCAGCGCCTGCAGTTGACCGGCGACCTGCGCGGCGGCCGTCAACAGGGCGAGCCAGTCGGGCTGTTCCTGCCCCTGCCGCTGTGCCTGACCGCCGGGGCGGTGCGCGGTGGTGCAGGTGCGGTCCACTTCGGCGATGAGGTCGTCCAGGTCTGGAAGGGCCATGAGGCAAGTACGCCTTGACAGTTCGGAATTGTCAAGGCGCGCTTGCCTTCTGTCGTTCCTGGGCGGCAGGTCAGCGTGTGACGTCGAAGGTGGCGGCGCGGGGCACGAAGGTGGTGTCTCCGTCCTTGGCCGTCGCCAATACCGACACGTACCAGGTGCCCTTGGCCAGTTCGGCGATCTCCTCCTTCGTGGCCTGCGGGGAGTAGGTGCAGTGGGACGTCTCGGACGTGGTGTTCCGGCACGTGGCGGTGTCCACGCCCTGAAGTTCCGCCTCGGTCGGGTCGAGCTTCGAACTCGCGGGCCACCCAAGGACCTTGAGGCTCTGGATGCCCGAGTCGTCGCTCACGTCCGTGGTGAAGGTGAGTACGTCTGTGTTGCCGTCGGACGGAGCGGTGTAGCGGACCGAGGCGTTCTCCACGGTCGGCTCGGTGTCGGCCGAGGCTGCCATGGCGAGGCCGCCGGCGGCTATTCCGCCGAGGGCGACAGCGCCGATGAGAGACGACATGAGAATGCGCTTGGACATGGGAGATCCCCCTGAATTCGTTTGGGAGCAGGTGTGGTGCACCTGCGGAATGGAACGGGAAAGCGATGCAGGGAAAAGCGATGTACGGAAAAGCGTGGAAGAAATCACTGGCGGAACCGCTGGTGGAACCGCTGGTGGAACCGGCGGTCGATCGCTTTCTCGATGTGATCGAGCCTATGGCCCGGGGCATTGCGCGGTCCTCGGGCTGCGGGAGGATTGCCGCGTCGAACCAGAGATAGAGAACCCTTCCACGCCGTCCACCGTCGGAGGCGCACCGCCGCGTCTGCAACCCAGGTAAGAGAACGAAATCCGCCTCCAGCCGGATAAGGGCCGCTCACCTGCCGCCATAGCCTTGGTCCGTTATGAATCGAACCGACGACCGGCTGGTCCCGGTCTTGCTGATCTGTGCCCAGGCCGTGGTGTGGCCCGGGGCGGGGCTGGTGCGTGGGGTCGTACCGGCCGCGTCCGACGTTCTCGTGGCGGCCTTGGTCGCCGTACTGGTGACGGGCGCACTCGCCCTGCGCCGTACGCGCCCGGTGACCACCCTCGTCCTGGTCGCCGCCGCCTGCGCGCTGGGTGCCGGGCCGCTGCCCACCGGGGCGATGGCGGTACTCGGGACCGCAGGTGTCGCGCTGGCCCTGTTCACCGTGGCGACCGAATGCGACACCTTCACCGCCGTGTTGTGTGTGGTGGCGCTCGCCGCCTGGCAGTTTCTGCACGGCCTGAGCCTGCACGGGCTCAGCGAACGGGACGGACTCGACCTCGTCCTGACCGCTCTGCTGTACGCCGCCGCGTGCGGCACCGGCCTGCTCGTACGGCGGACCCGTCGCGCCCGGCGGGCGGCCGAACAGCTGCTGAAGCGGGCCGAGGCCGAGCGCCACCGGCTCCCGGCAGTCGAACGGCGCCGTATGGAACGGGAGTTGCACGACGTCAGCGCCCACCATCTGACGGCCGTGGTGGTCACGGCGGGCGCGGCGCTCGGGTTGCGCGAGCGGCGTCCCGAAATGGTCGACGAGGCACTGGAGTTCGCGACCGAGACCGGCCGCGAGGTCACCCGGGCGCTCGGCGCGGTGCGGGCGCCGGCGCCCTCGCGGGAGGAACTGCCGTCGCCGGAGGAACGGCTGCTGGACCTGGTCGCAGGGTTCCGTCGCCTCGACCAGCGGGTGGACTGCGAGATCGACCCCTTGCCGGACGGCGCCGTCGCGGACGCGGCGTACGGCATCGTGCGCGAGGCGCTGACCAACGTGGCACGGTACGCCCCTGGTGCGCATACGAGGGTGCGGTGCCGGTACGGCGACACCCGTACGGACGTCGTGGTCACGAGCGCGGCACCGCCGGCCGGTTCGGCGGCGCACGGTGCGGGCCTCGGCGGCGGACGGGGCCAGGGCTTCCTGCGGTCCCGGGCACGCGAGGCGGGCGGCACGCTGACCAGCGGCCCGACGGAGGACGGCGGTTGGGAGGTCCGTGCGGTGCTGCCCGGCCGGACCGCCGCCCCGGTGGAGCGGTCCGTTCCGGCCGGCTACCGCCTGGCGCAGGTGACGGCCGCTGTCGGCCTGGGCGTGCAGCCGTTCCTCCCGGTGCTGGTCATCCGGGCGGAGACCACCCCGGGCGGGGTGCAGGGGTCCGTGGGTGTGCTCTTCGCGTTGCTGGCCGTGGCACAGGCGGTCGCGCTGCTGTGGCTGCGCCGGGCGCCGCGCGCCGCCCATGGCGTCCTGTTCGGTCTGGCCCTGCTCTGGCCGGTGGCGATGGCCGTGGGCGAGTACACCGGCCCGGTCGTCCTGCCGCTCGCCCTGAGCATGCTCGCCACCTGCGCCGCCCTCGCCGCGGACGCGGCCCGCACCGCCGCCGCCGGTCCGTCCCCTGCAGAAGACGGCCGTGCAGAAGACGGCCGTGCAGAAGACGGCCGTGCAGAAGACGGCCGTGCAGAAGACGGCCGTGCAGAAGACGGCCGTGCAGAAGACGGCCGTGCCGAGGACCGCTGTGCCGAGGACCGTCGTGCCGAGGACCGTCGTGCCGAGGACCGCTGTGCCGAGGACCGTCGTGCCGAGGACCGTCGTGCCGAGGACCGTCGTGCCGAGGACCGCTGTGCCGAGGACCGCTGTGTCGGCGACCGTCGTGCCGAAGACCGCCCGCCCGTGCCCCTGTGGGCCCGCCTGCCCGTGCCCCTGTGGGCCCGCCTGCGCGTGCCCCTGTCGGCGGCCCTCTCGGTCGCGGCCGTGGCGGTGCACACGTCGGCCGCGACCGCCGCCGTACTGGACCGGGGCACGACGCTCCCCGTCTGGGCGGTTGTCGCGTGGGCGATGGCCGGGGCGGACCTGGCGGTCGGCGCGGCCCGGTGGGGCGGAGCCCTGATCGGGCGGCGCGCCCGGGCTGCCCGGGGCACGCGGGAGGAACGCCTCGCCACCTGGACCGAGGAGGCCGTCCGGGACGCGTGGGCCGAGCGCCGCCGGATCGCCGCCGGGCTGGAGACCACCGTGCTGGCACGCACCGCCGACATGGTCGCGGAGGCGGAGGCGGAGGCGGGCAGGCTCGACGCGACCGCCGAACGCGCCCGCGAGGCCCTGGCCGCGATGCGCGCCCTGCTCGACACGGTCCGGGAGGACGAGACGGAGCCCGAACTGCGCCCGCAGCCCACCCTCCAGGCCCTCGACCTGCTCGCCCACCAGTGCCGGGCCACCGGCCGCGACGTGGAGATACGGCTGACCGACCGCGTGCCGGAGCGGCTGCTCGCCACCGTCGACCTGGCCGCCTACCACGCCGCCGAGACGGTACTCGCGGCCGGCGGCGAGGAGCCCGCGATGCTCGAACTCGACGCGGACGACGATACGTTGACCCTCACGGCCACCGGCGTACCCCGCGCCACCCGCCCCGCCGTACGGGAGCGGCTGGCGGCGCGGGCAGCGACGCTCGGCGGCACCCTGACCACCGGTCCGGCGGGCACGGTCAGCCTCCGGCTGCCCCTCGCTCCGAGCGGGACGGCCGGGGACGAGGCGGAGGGGGCCGACGGCGGACCCACCCGCGGGGACGGACCGCCGACCGCCGTCGCACCGGTCCCGGAACAGGGCGACGAGGAGAGGGAGCGGGAGCGATGAGCCTCAGAGTGCTGGTCGTCGACGACCAGGGCGTCGTACGGGCGGGGTTCGCCGCCATGATCGACGCCGAGGAGGACATGACGGTCGTCGGCGAGGCCGCCGACGGCGCCGCCGCGGTGAGGCTCGCCGCAGAGCTGGCACCCGACGTGGTCGTCATGGACGTACGGATGCCCGAACTGGACGGCATCGCCGCCACCCGGATCATCACCGGCCGGGAGAACGCGCCCCGTGTCCTGGTCCTGACCACCTTCGACCTCGACGCGTACGTCTTTGACGCGCTGCGCGCCGGCGCCTCCGGTTTCCTGCTCAAGGACGTGCACCCCGCCGAACTGCTGCACGGAATCCGGGTGGTGGCCGCCGGCGAGAGCGTGCTCGCCCCGTCCGCGACCCGTCGGCTCATCGGCCACTACGCCTCCGGAGCGGTCACCGGGAACCGCGCCGACAGCGGTCCCCGCGAGCTGGACAGCCTGACCGGCCGCGAACGGTTCGTCCTCACCCTGGTCGCGTCCGGACTCAACAACGCGGAGATCGCCGAGCAACTCGGCATCACCGTCGGCACCGTGAAGTCCCATGTGAACGCGCTGCTGCGCAAACTCGGGCTGCGTGACCGGGTACAGGCGACGATCCTCGCGTACGATCTCGGCCTCGCCCACCCGAACCCGCCCGGCACCCACACCTGACGGCCCACCGACCGCGCCGCTCCCGCCCGGGAGACCCACACCAAGCCGACCACAGGCCACCACAGATCGCTACAGACCATCGCAACCGAGGAGTCCACCCCGTGACCGGTACCGGTTCCGGCCGATCCTTCCCAGGCCGTCTGCGCCACGCTCTCGGCGACGTCTTCGCCCTCGTCTACCTCGCGGTCTGTGCCGCCCTTCTCGTGTGGGCGCTCGTGGTGTCCGCCGGTGACAGCGCGGACGAGTCCATGGCGGGGGTCATCCCGCTGTTCGCCACCTTCCCGGCCAGCCTCGTGGTGCTCGTACTGCCGGACCACGTCACGATGTCCATCGCCGCCGTCGTTCTCGGGGCGCTGGTCAACGCCGCGATCATCGGCTGGTGCGCCCGGACCCTGCGCGGCGGCAACAGCCCGGACCCGGCCGACAGCGGCGCCGAGCAGTAGGGCGGCCAACTGCCCGTACGGCGGCGACGGTTGTCACATTCGCGTACCTGGCGGTGTCTTCATGCCAAACAGGCGAACGTAGAAGGAGAACACCATGGCGCCACGCGTTCCGAAGGCGGAGCTCACCACCGAACTCAGCGAAAGCATGATCAAGCAGTTCGGTGCCGTGCCCGAACCCCTTGAGGTGACGTGGCACAACCGTTCCTATCGTGATTGGCCAGTGTTGGCCGAATCGACGTAAACCGGATCGATGATCCGGTGACCCTCCGAACGGTCTTGAGGGCCGGGGAAC
>NZ_JBSFUU010000042.1:0-84404 GCF_053591955.1 Streptomyces sp. NPDC002845
AACCCCCTCAGTCTTGCTAATCTCTTATCCCCCGCCTGTGCGTCCCCGGCCAGTTTGTCGAAGGGCCCCACCGTTCGCGGTGGGGCCCTTCGACATCGTCCGTCTCAGTTGATTTTCGGGAGCTCCCACAGCGACGTCCGGGACGCCGAGGATCAGGAGCACGGTCGCTGCGGTGTGGCGAGCGTCATGGAGACGGCCGTCTCGTACGTCGGCGTCCCGCAGGAGCCGCTTCCAGATGTGGAAGTCGGTGTTGGGGCAAGCCCTACACCGGTTCCGTGTGCCGCGGGGGCTGGCCCGGCCGTCGGGCTCGTCGGTGACGGCGGACTCCGATTCAGGCCACTTCGATGGCGGCCGAGCCCGCCTACGCGGGTCGGACCTCGGTCGCGTCAACAGCCGCTCGTACAGCTCAGCCCCCGGCCGCTGCCGTCGGCTGAGCGATCGCGTTCGCCAGGCTGTCATCCGTCGTAGGGCCGCCCCCAGCGACTGAGCAGACTGCCCGCGCGCGTCGGGTGAAACGCCGGCGGTCCCGGACTCGCCGGGGTGGCGCGCCGTCGGCGCGGTGTTGTGCACCTCGACCCGCAGCCGGTGCCCGTCCACGTCGACCCGTACGGCGACCGCGGCGCTGGGCGGGTGCCGGCGCACGTTGGTCAGTGCCTCCTGCACGACACGGTGCACGGAGGTTTCCGCTTCGGGGGCGTCGCTCTTCGCGGGCCGCCGCGGCGGCGTACATCTGCACGTCCGCCTCTTCTCCGGAGAACGCGGAGACCAGGCGAGCGAGTTCCGCCCGCACCTGACCGGGCCGCACACTGTCGTGGTCGTCCTCGCGCAGGACCCGCACCAGGCGGCGCATCGAGTCCGGCGTCTCCGATCCGGAGCGGGCGATGTTCTGCAGCAGCGGTCCGGCCTGTTCCGGCGCGGTGTGCTGGAGGGTCAGTGCGGCATTGGCCTGGACGATGATGCCGGTGACGTGGCGGGCGACGAAGTCGTGCAGGTCGTGGGCGAGTTCCTACCGGCAGCAAGAAGGAGTGACCGCGCTCCAGCGAGCCTTTTGCCTATGCAGGGCATAGCCCCACCCTCATTTCGGCGGACGGGAGATCGTGGGCCGACCGGCCTCCATCATCTCGGCGACCCGGGCCGTCGTCTCCCGCAGCCACATGTGCGCCGCGTCGTGCATGTGGACCGGATGCCACCACAAGGCCTGCTGGATCGGCACGGCGTCATAGGGCGGTTCCATGATGCGGACGGGTGCGAGTCCGCCCAGCTCGTCGGCGAGACGCCTCTGCAGGAGAGCTACCCGGCGGGTGCCTGCGACCAGGAGTGGCATCAGCTGGAAACTGTCGACGGAGACCGCCACGCGCGGCTCGATGCCGAGCATGGCAATCTGGCGGGCGGCGGAGGCGTCGTAGGCTCGTTGGTACGTCACCCACGGCAGCCGGGCCAGGTCGTCGAGGGTGAGCTGCTCGCCGACCTCGGGGTTGTCGTCCGCGACGAGGAAGACCCAGCTGTCCTGGTAGAGCTCGACCATGGGGAAGCCGCGAATGATGCCGTGGGGCAGCAGTAGCCCGTCCACGGTGCTGAGCAGCGACCCGGTGCTGTCGATGATTTCGTTCGGTACCTGTTTGAACCTGAGCCGGATGCCTGGTGCCTCGGCTTGGATGGTGCGGGCGAGTTCGGTGCCGAAGACGGCAACCGCGTAGTCCGAGGCGATCAGCGTGAACTCATGTTCCTCGCGGGAGGGGTTGAATTCGGCCTGACTGGCGAAGACGCGCTCCAGCAGGTCGCATGCGGTGGTGGTTCGGTCGAGGAGGGCCTGCCCGAGGGCGGTCAGTTCGTACCCTCCGCCCACCCGGGCGAGCAGGTCGTCGTCGAAGTGGCGGCGCAGCCGGGCCAGGGCCGCGCTCATCGCGGGTTGACTGAGCCCGATGCGCCGGCCGGCCCTGGTGACGTTGCGCTCCTGCAGGAGGGCGCGCAGGGCGACGACGAGGTTGAGGTCCAGGCTGGCCAAGTTCACGAAGCGTCCCAGTTCCGGAGTCGGCACCATCGGTATTCACCGGCTGGATTCTTATATACAGGAAATCGATTTCCCTGATTGCAATCTACGGGCCAGATTGGTGGGACCGCAATCGGGAGGACATCTCCGTGAAATCCGCAGCCGCGTCGGCACCATTCGCACCCTTCTCGGGTCCTTTCGCCCTCGGCACTCTCTCCGCCTCGGGCGGAGCCGCGTTCCCCGGCCTCGTGGCGCCGGACGGCCGGGTGCTCGACCTGCGCACGGCACTGGGTGAACCCGCACTGACGACCCTTACGCTCCTGGAGTGCTGGGACGAGACGTTGCCCCGCCTGCACGCCCTCGCGGCGGATCCGGCCGGCGCATGGCTGTCGCTCGATGACCTGCGGGTGCAGGCGCCCGTCGAGCCCCGGCAGATCTTCCAGTCCGGCGCCAACTACCGGCAGCACGTGATCGACCTGGCGGTCGCACACCGCGCCCCGGACGACCCGCGCACCGTCGAGGAGGCCCGCGCCGAGGTCGCGGCGATCATGGACAAGCGGGCCGCCGAGGACCTCCCGTACGTCTTCATCGGCCTGCCGACCACGATCAGCGGTCCCTACGACGACGTGGTGCTGCCCGCTTGGGCCCAGAAGCCCGACTGGGAACTGGAACTGGCCGCGGTGATCTCCCGCCCCGCCTACCGGGTCACCGTGGAGGAGGCGCTGGAGTACGTCGCGGGCTACACCATCGCCAATGACCTGACCGACCGCGCGACCGTCTTCCGCCGGGACATGCCCCCGATCGGCACCGACTGGCTGCGCAGCAAGAACGCCCCCGGCTTCACCCCGCTCGGCCCGTGGATCGTCCCGGCCGGCTCCATCGCCGACCCGTCCGACCTGCAGGTCACCCTGAAACTCAACGGCGAGACCATGCAGGACGAGTCCACCAACGACATGATCTTCGGCGTCGCACGGTTGGTCTCGTACATCTCCCAGACCACCCGACTGCTTCCCGGCGACCTGGTCCTCACCGGCAGCCCGGCAGGCAACGGCATCCACTGGGGCCGGCTGCTGCGCGACGGCGACGTGATGGACGGCTCGGTCACCGGGCTCGGCGCCCAGCGCACCCGCTGTGTCGCGGAGGAGGCCCGATGAGCGCCGACCGTATCGACCGTACGGATCCCGAGGCGGCGATCGCCGAGGCCGCGAAGGCGTACTCGAACTGGGGCCGCTGGGGCGAGGACGACGTGCTCGGCACGCTCAACTTCCTCGACGAGGCCAAGCGCCGCGAGGGCGCAGCCCTGATCCGCGACGGCGTCAGCTTCTCCTTGTCACAGGCCTTCGACATGGACGGCCCGCAGAAAGGCTGGCGGCGGCGTACGAACCCGGTGCACACGATGCTCGCCACCGGCACCGACGCCGCTCTGGGCGGCCAGGGCTTTCCGCACGGTTTCGGTGGCGCCGACGACGTGATCGCCATGCCTCTGCAGTGCTCCACCCAATGGGACGGGCTCGGGCACATCTTCGATCACGGCAAGGCGTGGAACGGCCGCCCGGCGGAGAAGGTCGTCACCTCCGAAGGCGACCTGGTCACCGGCATCGAGCACATGGCTCCGCACGTCGCCGGGCGGGGCGTCCTCCTCGACGTGGGCCTGGTCATCGGCCAGGACGGCGAACTGCCCGACGGCTTCGCCATCACCGAAGAGCACCTGACCGCGACCGCCGTATCGCACGGCGTGACCGTCGGCCGTGGCGACCTGGTCCTCGTGCGCACCGGGCGGCTGGCCCGCGCCCGTCACGAAGGCTGGGGCGACTACGCGGGCGGGCCGGCGCCGGGGCTGAGCTTCAGTACGGCCGGCTGGCTGCACCGGAGCGAGATCGCCGGGATCGCCACCGACACCTGGGGCTTCGAGGTGCGGCCCAACGAGTTCGACCACGCCTTCCAGCCGCTGCACCAGGTCGCCATCCCCCACATCGGCCTGCTCATCGGTGAGATGTGGGACCTCGACGCCCTCGCCGCACATTGCGCCGCCGACGGCCGGTACGAGTTCTGGCTCACCGCCGCTCCCCTGCCCATCACAGGGTCCGTCGGCTCACCGGTGAATCCCATCGCCGTCAAGTAACGCCCTGGACTGCCGGGCGGGCCGCGCCCGGACGGCTACGCCACCCTCGCCCGCCCGGCCCGCAACACCCCCCTTGCCGCTCGAAGTCGCGCGGCACCATCTCAGGGAGAACCCATGAACGACACCCGCCCCCGCACCGTCCTCGTCATAGGCGGCGGCGCGTCCGGCAACGCCGTGACCGTGCTGCTGCGGCGGGCGGGCATCGCCGTGGAACTGATCGAGGCCAAGCCCGACTGGAACGTGCTCGGCTCCGGCATCACCCTCCAGGGCAACGCGCTGCGCGTGCTGCGCGAAGTGGGCGTATGGGACAAGGTCCGGGAGAGCGGCTACGCCGTCGACGCCGTCGGCCTGGCCGCGCCCGACGGGACCGTGTTCCATGTCCAGCAGGACATCCGCACCGGTGGGGACGACCTGCCCCCGATCTTCGGCATGCAGCGGCCCCGGCTCCAGGAGATCCTGTGTGAGGCCGTTCGCGAGAGCGGCGCGACGGTACGTCTTGGCACCACCGCCGAGGAACTGGTCCAGGACGCGTCCGGCGTCACCGCCCGGTTCAGCGACGGCACCGAGGGCCGCTACGACCTTGTCATCGCCGCCGACGGCGTCAACTCCCGCACGCGCGCGATGATCGGCATCAGCGACAAACCCGAACCGACCGGCATGGCCATCTGGCGCGTCCCCGTGCCCCGCCCCGAGGGCGTGGAGCGCATGCAGCTGGCCTACGGCGGAACCTGCTATATCGCCGGCTACTGCCCCACCAGCAAGAACACCATCTACGCCTACCTCGTCGAGGCCAACCGCGACCGCGCCTCCATCGACCCGGCCTCGTACGCGGACGAGATGCGGCGGCTGGCCGCGCCCTACGGGGGTGCGTGGCCGGAGATCGCCGCGAGCATCACCGACCCCGCCCAGGTCAACTACACCTGGTTCGACCGGCTGCTCGTCGAGGGCTCCTGGCACCGCGGCCGGGTCGTCCTGATCGGTGACGCAGCCCACGTCTGTCCCCCCACGCTCGCCCAGGGCGCGGCCATGTCGCTGGAGGACGCCTCCGTACTGGCCGAGATGCTGAGCGAGGAGCAGGACTGGAGTTCCCTCGACGCCCTGCTGACCGGCTTCTACGAACGCCGGATCGGCCGTGTCCGCATGGTGGTCGAAGCGTCCGTGCAACTCGGTCAGTGGCAGCTGGACGGCGTCCGTGACGCCGACGCACCCGGTCTGATGGGCCGCACGATGTCCGTCCTGAAGGAGACCCCGTGAACCCCGTGAGTCCCCAGAACAGCGCACCCACGGTCGACGTCCACGCGCACGTCCTGCTCCCTCAGGTCGAGGACGCCGTCGCCGGACACCCCGGGCTGGCTGCGGCCCGCGATCTCGACGCCCGCCGCAACGGCCCCGAGGCCATCGCCGTCAGCGGCCCGATGTTCCGCGACCGCTTCCCGAAACTGACTGACGTCAAGGCCCGGCTCGCTGCGATGGACGCCTCCGGGATCGACGTCCAGCTGGTCTCGCCCTCTCCCTCGCACTACCACTACTGGGCCGACGAGGACCTGGCCCGTACGGTGTGGGAACTGGCCAACGAGGGCACCGCCGCGCACGTCGCCCAGGCCCCGGAACGGCTGCACGGCCTCGGCCTCGTCCCGCTCCAGCACCCGGGCATCGCCGTCGAAGCCCTCGAACACGCCCTCGGCCTGGGCCTGCGCGGTGTCGAGATCTCAAGCCACGCGCCGGGTCGCGAACTGTCGGACCCCGCATACGAACCGTTCTGGACACGGGCCGAGGAAACCGGCGCGATCCTCTTCCTGCACCCCTTCGGCTGCACGCTCGACGAGCGCCTCAACCGGTGGTACCTGTCCAACACCGTCGGCCAACCGACCGAGAACGCCGTCGCGCTGTCCCATCTGATCTTCTCCGGAGTCCTGGACCGGCACCCGGGGCTGCGCATCGTCGCCGCCCACGGCGGCGGCTATCTGCCCACCCACATCGGCCGCTCCGACCACGCCTGGCTCGCCCGCACCGACACCCGCGGCTGCGCGCACCCGCCCAGCAGCTACCTCAAGCAGCTGTACTTCGACTCCCTTGTCCACGACCCGGACGTCCTGCGCGAGCTGATCCGGGTAGCCGGCCCCGACCGGGTACTGCTCGGCTCCGACTTCCCCTTCGACATGGGCACCGACGACCCGCTCGGCGCTCTGCGCGACGTCACGGACCTGCCCGCCCCCCACTTCCACGCCGTACGCGGCGGCAACGCGGCAGCGCTGCTGCGTCTCACCTGAGGAGCCCGACATGACCAACCGTCTGCTCACCCACCTGCGGCACGTCGACCTCGCCGTGCCGGACTACGACAAGCAGCTCGACTTCTACGCCGGCGTCTGGGGCCTGACCAAGGTCGCCGAAGACTCCGGCATCTCCTTCCTGGCCGCCGAGGGCTCCCCCGAGCAGTACATCGTCCGGCTCCGCAAGGCCGAGGAGAAGCGCCTCGACCTCATCTCCTACGGCGCGGCGAACCCCGCCGACGTGGACACGCTCGCCGAGCAACTCCTCGCGGGTGGAGTGCAGTTGATCTCCCAGCCGGGCAAGGTCGACACCCCCGGCGGCGGCTACGGCTTCCGCTTCTTCGACATCGACGGCCGCACCATCGAGGTCTCGGCCGACGTCGAGGCGCGCCGGCACCGCCGTGTCGAGGAGAAGGAGTCCATTCCCGTCCGTCTCTCGCACGTCGTCCTGAACTCCACCGACATCAACGCCACCCGCGCCTGGTACGAGCAGCACCTCGACTTCCGGCTGTCGGACACGATGAGCATTCCGCACATGGGCGAGGTCATGCACTTCATGCGGATCAGCAACCAGCACCACTCCATGGCCATCGCCAGCGGTCCGCACGCCTCCCTGCAGCACCTCTCCTTCGAGATGCGCGGCATCGACGAGTACATGCGCGGCTCCGGCCGCGTGATGCGCTCCGGCGCCCGCAAGATCTGGGGCCCCGGGCGGCACATGGCGGGCGACAACACCTTCACGTACTTCCTCGACCCGCACGGCAACACCGTGGAGTACACCACCGAGCTCGAAAAGCTGGACGAGGACACCTGGCACCCGCACATCTACGACCTGACGAAGCCCGAGAACGCCGACCAGTGGGGCACGTCCAACCCGATGAACGAGATGATCGCCAAGGAGATGCACAACGACGTCGACCGGGGCGTCTTCGTCGCTCCACCGGTCTGACCCTTTGTCCCCGGGGGCTCGGCGCACTCCCCCGCCCTGCCAGGCCGCCGCGCCCCCGGCCTGTGTCAACCCACCCAGCTCCCTAGGAATGCCATGCGTTTCGCCACGTACGAAGAGCACGGCCGCAGCCGTCTCGCCACCGTCGAGGACGACGGCGCCCTCTACCCCTGCCCCGGCACGGGGACGCTTCTCGACCTGATCCAGGCCGGTCCCGAGGCACTGCGCGAGGCGGGCAACGCAAGCCTGGACGTGCCGCGCGGCCCGCACGTCTCCCAGGTGCGATTGCTGCCGCCGCTCCAACCGCCGTCCGTACGCGACTTCGTCACGTTCGAGGAGCACGTCGAGGGTGTACGGCGAAGCATCGACGGAGTCTCGGGCGCCCCGGACGCCTGGTACGACGCGCCCACCTTCTACTTCACCAACCCCTACGCGGTCATCGGCGCTCACGACGACGTCCCCGTGCCGCCCGGCAGCCAGGTGCTGGACTTCGAACTCGAAGTCGCCGCGGTCATCGGCCGCGAGGGCCGCGACCTCACCCCCGAGCAGGCCCGCGACCACATCATCGGCTACACCATCTACAACGACTGGTCCGCCCGCGACCTCCAAGCCCGCGAGATGCAGGTCAGCCTCGGCCCCTGCAAGGGCAAGGACACCGCCACCACCCTCGGCCCCCACCTCGTCACCGCGGACGAGCTGGAGCCCTACCGCGACAGCGACGGATTCCTGCGACTGGCGCTGACCGCCGAGATCAACGGCGAGGTCGTCGGCAAGGACCTGCTGTCCAACATGAGCTGGACCTTCGAGGAGATGACCGCATACGCCTCCAGGGGCACTTACGTACGCCCCGGCGATGTACTCGGCTCCGGCACCTGCGGCAACGGCGGCTGCCTCGCCGAACTCTGGGGCGTGCGCGGCCGCCAGGACCCGCCACCGCTGAAGCCCGGCGACACCGTCACCCTCACGGTCGAGGGCATCGGCAGCGTCTCCAACACCGTGGTCGCCGGGGCGGACCCAGTGCCCCTGTCGACCGCCCGGAAACGCTCCCGGCTGCGCCCGTAAACCGCGCGGTGGAAACAAGCTGGAGGGCAAGGTCGTCATCGTCACCGGGGCGGCGCGCGGGCAGGGCGCTGCAGCCGACCTCCGACTGAAAGGACCCCGCACGTGAACAAGGTCAGCGCCAGCGCCGCCGAGGCGGTCGCCGACATCCCCGACGGAGCCTCGCTCGCCGTCGGCGGATTCGGGCTGTCCGGCGTACCCGCCACCCTCATCGACGCCCTGCACGCGCAGGGCACCACCAGCCTGAAAGTCGTCTCCAACAACTGCGGCGTGGACGGCCAAGGGCTGGGCGTACTCCTCGCCGACGGCCGGATCAGCCGCGTGTCCGGCAGTTACGTCGGCGAGAACAAGGAATTCGCCCGCCAATACCTCGGCGGAGAGCTGGAGGTCGAACTCGTTCCGCAGGGCACCCTGGCCGAGCGGCTGCGGGCCGGCGGGGCCGGCATTCCGGCCTTCTACACACCGGCAGGCGTGGGCACGCAGGTAGCAGACGGCGGCCTGCCATGGCGTTACGCGGCGGACGGCGGCGTCGCTCTCGCGTCCCCGGCCAAGGAGAGCCGCACCTTCGGCGAACGCGCGTACATCCTCGAACACGGGATCACCACGGACTACGCCCTCGTTCGCGCCCGTCGGGGCGACACCCACGGCAACCTGGTCTTCAACATGGCCGCCGCCAACTTCAACCCGCTGGCCGCCATGGCGGGCCGCATCACCATCGCCGAGGTCGAGGAACTCGTAGAGCCCGGCGCGTTGGCTCCCGACGCGATCCATCTGCCCGGCGTCTTCGTCCAGCGGGTCCTCGCTCTCACGCCCGCACAGGCCGCCGACAAGCCGATCGAACGACGTACGATTTCCGTGCCTCAGGCACGAGAGACGGTGCACAGCTGATGTCCTGGACCCGCGACCAGATGGCCACCCGTGCCGCCGCCGAACTCACCGACGGCTCCTACGTCAATCTCGGCATCGGCCTGCCCACTCTGATTCCGGGCCACCTCCCACCCGGCGTCCACGTCGTCCTCCACTCCGAGAACGGCATCCTCGGCACCGGGCCTTATCCCAGCGAACACGACGTCGACCCCGACCTCATCAACGCCGGCAAGGAAACCGTCACTGTGCTCCCAGGAGCAGCCTTCTTCGACTCGTCCTTGTCCTTCGGGATGATCCGAGGCGGCCACATCGACACCGCGGTGCTCGGTGCCATGCAGGTCTCCGCGACCGGCGACCTCGCCAACTGGATGATCCCCGGCAAGATGATCAAGGGCATGGGCGGCGCAATGGACCTCGTCCACGGTGCCCGCCGCGTCATCGTCCTCATGGACCACACCGCCAAGGACGGCAGCCCCAAGATCCTCGACGAGTGCACACTGCCGCTCACCGGCCGGTCCTGCGTCCACCGCGTCATCACTGACCTGGGCGTCTTCGACCTGACCGACAACGGCTTGGTCCTCGTCGAGACCGCCCCCGGCGCCACCGTCGACGACATCACGGCCGCGACCGCCGCGAAGCTGCACACCGCGGCTTGAGGCTCACCGACCAAAACCGGCCGCCGGACCTCTCGGTGGAGGAGCCCACCCTGACCACCGCCCGAGAGCCCGTCGCAGATGTAGCCGTCACACCACCCTCGGCGGTGCTGATCAGGGCCAACCTGGCACTTTCTGGTCTCAGTTCTGGTCTCATTCACCCCCGTCCGGCGCCGTCCAGAACCTCCATCATCACCCGCTCCACCCCAGGTCAGAACACCCCCGTCCCCCACCGAACCCCCAGACGAAGACTTGGAGAGCGTGTTGGGGGCAACCCCTCACGAGTTCGAATCTCGGATCCTCCGCAGCCGCCTGAACAGGCGAAACGAAGAGCCGAGCCGCGATCACGGCTCGGCTCTTCGACGTGTGTCGGTTGCAGTTTCGGTTGCGCTTATAGGCGATATACAGGGCATCTCGACAAGCAGGCAGGCGCACGCTCCCGTAACTCCCGGCGGACAGTCGGCACAAATCTGCGCCGGGCGGGGCCTACGGAACTTGGCGGTAGATGTCGCGACGGTTGCCAACGGCCAGGACCCACACGATCAGCCGACCGTCCTCAACCGTGTAGACGACCCGGTAGTCGCCGACCCTGAGCCGCCGGCGGGCACTGTGCCCTTGGAGGGCCTTGATGTCGAACGACGCGGCGTCCCCCGCGTCCATCGCCTTCTGGAGCTCGGCGAGGCGGTACAGGATGCGCAGGGCGTCCGGGCGCGGGACCTTGAGCATGTCCCGCTGAGCGTGCGGCGTGAAGCGCGTAACGTACCCCATGAGGTCAGCCCTGATGGGCGCGCAGCAAGGCGGCCATATCTTCGAGGGAGACCGCCCCCTCCACACCCTCGGACTCGGCTTCGTCGGCCAGCTGGTTGAGCCATGCCTCTTCGGCGCTCTCCGCGATCTCACGCAGGCGCTGGTACTCCTGGATGTCGATCACGACGGCTTCCTGCTTGCCACGCCGAGTGATGATCGTCGGAGTTTCCTCCCGACGAGCGCGATCGATGACGTCAGCGAGGTGGCTGCGGACCTCGGCCATGGATTCGATCACCGGATCACTCATGTTATGAATGTAGCAGATGTACACGAGGGGGCGGTGTCTGGGATGCCGAGGCGACATCGATCTCTGCGACAGTCCCGTACGGGAGCGGGCAGGCGATCGCCGGATCACCTTCAGCGCGCCGGCGAGGCCGAAGTCCACGCCCTATCGGAGCCGCCTCCCGATCACGAAGTGGTCCAGCCGGACAACAGTGAGCTGCTGGACGAGACTGACCACCTCAAGCAGGAACGGTGCCACCGCATCGCCCAGGGCACGGCTGTCCGCACATCGCAACACCCATCACTCTGGGCAACCCGGTCGGCGGTCACCTCTCACGTGTGTTCGAATCTCGTATCCCCCGCCTCAGCGGAGACCGCGAGGGTGCCGTACGTCGGCGCACGGGATGACGGGGTCCGGCTTGCTGAACAGCGTGTGAATGCCCGCGACCCACTGGTTGGGCCCATCGCGCCCCCGGTGCTCGCCACTGCCCGATCCGCCGATCGGCGCCGTGTGAACGACGAGGCCGGGAGCGATGATCTTGTCCGTGAGCGAGAGGTCGTTGTCCCAGAGTTCCCGCCAGGGCTCTGCGAGTGCGGCGTTCACTTTGACGGACTTCTTCGCGGCCTCCCGTGAGCCCGCGCGGCACCCGGCGCGCTCGGCCGCTGCCGGTACCGGCGAGGTGTGCGCTGCGGCGCTGCCGGCGGTGAGGGCCAGGGCGGCGATCGCCGCGGGGACGAGCAGCCGCGCCCGGTAACGCCTCACAGTGGTGGCCGCCGCGTCGCGGACGCCCTGCTGATGCGCCGGACTACAGCTGGACCGATGCGCCGGGCTGCTCGGTGATCTTGGTCGTCGCTGCCCGCAGGTGCTCGAGGACCGCGCTCAGGACCGGGTCGCTGCCGGATCCGGCGCGTACGGCCGCGAAGACGTGTCGGGTGGGCGGCGGTCCCGCCGGTGCACGCAGGGCCAGGCCTGGGCGGTGGAGCGGCTGGACCAGGCGCGGGACGAGCGCGACGCCCATGCCCGTCTCGACGAGTGCGGCGAGGGACTGCCAGTCGTTGACGGCATGGCGGATGTCGGGGGTGAAGCCGTTCGCGGCGCACAGGGACCGGGTGATCGCCCCGCAACAGCTGCGGGGATCGCCGACGATCCAGGCGTCGGCCGCCAGGTCCCGCAGCGGTACATACTCCCGCTGCGCACAGGGGTGGGCCTGGGGAAGGGCCAGATCGAGGATGTCGACCAGTAGGTCGATGCGGCGGTAGCGGCGGTCGGTGTGGGGCGGAGCGGCAGCGAAGTCCACGGCCACGGCGATGTCGACCTCACCGCCGTCGAGGCGGGTGAACAGGTCCGGCGGCTCGGCCTCGACGACCGCGATGCGGACCTGCGGGTGGTGCTCGGCCAGGCGTCGCAGGGCATGCGGCAGCAGCCCGGTGATGGCGCTGGAGAAGGCGCCGATGGTCACCGCGCCGCGGCGTCCCTCCTCCCAGGCGGCGAGATCGGCGCGGGCCTGCTCCCATTGCGCGGCGATCACGTCGGCGTGCTCCAGGAGGACGCGTGCCTGTCCGGTCAGCCGGACCCCGCGCCCCTGACGCTCGATCAGCGGAACCCCCACCTCTCGGGACAGCGCCGCCAGCTGCTGCGAGACAGCGGACGGCGTCAGATGCAGGGCCTCGGCGGTGCGGGCCAGGCTGCCGCGGCGGTCCAGCTCCCGCAGCACACCCAGCCGCCGCAGATCAGCAGTGAAGGAATTCCTTATTGGTTCCATCCAGAGAGATTAACTGGACCTGCATGATCGGCCATGCGCACAATCGCTTCAAGCTTCCCGGCCCTGAGGCCGTACCTTCCCTCTGAATGCGAGTGCCCATGACCGAGACCCCGATCGAGCGCGGCTTCCTGGTGCTCCACGGATGGCAGAACCACCGCCCCGCCGGGCACTGGCAGCACTGGCTGGCGGACCGGCTCACAAGTTTGGGGCACGCCGTCGACTATCCCCAGCTGCCCGACCCGGACGACCCTGATCTGGAACAGTGGCTGGCCGAGCTCCGCATGCGGCTCGGTGTGTTGCGCGGACAGCAACGCACTGTCATCTGTCACAGCCTGGCCTGCCTGTTGTGGCTGCATGCCGTGGCCCGCAACGCCGCGCCGGTTCCCGTCGACCGGGTCCTCCTCGTCGCCCCGCCGTCTCCGGGCGTGCTGGAACAGTACGCGGAGGTCGCGGAGTTCACTGCGCCGCCGGTGACGGCCGCGCAACTCTCCGCCGCCGCCAAGTACACCCGGCTCGCCGCCAGCGACAACGACCCCTACTGCCCGGAAGGTGCCGTTGCCATGTACGGCGAACCTCTCGGCCTGCCTGCCGACCTCCTGCCCGGCGCAGGCCACCTTGACCTGGAAGCGGGCTACGGATCCTGGCCCTCACTCCTCGACTGGTGCCTCGCCCCGTCAAACGACGCTCCGATCCAGCACCGCACCGACGCTCCCCGGCATGAGCCGCAGAACATCTGACCGGCCGTGGGACTGGTTACAGCCGTTGGCGCCAAGAGCTCGCGCGGATAGGAGAACACGCCAACGCCGAGCTGCGGCAGTGGGCACCACGTCGGAGGTTCACCGGACGGCGGGAGATCTACGCCGAGACTCACAGGGCGGTCGCCTCTCTTGTCTCCGACCGGGCCGCCAAGCGGCCCACCCGTCGCCGGACGAGCACGGAACTCGTCCTCGCCCGGCGGCCCCCGCCCCCCTGCTGATCACACGCCGGCCGAGCTGCCAGGTCGCACGCCCCGAGCTCAATTCTCGCCAAAGTCGTTACGGGCTGGGGGGTTGCATCGCCGAGCGGGCGAGGCGGGCGAGGCCGGCCCGTATCCGTTGTTCGCCGAGTTCTGGCAGGAGTGCGGCCACGTGTTCGGCGGCCAGGGCGGCGAGCAGGGCGTGGGCGGTGTGTTCGGGGTCGGGGTCGGGTGTGGTGCCCAGCAGGATCGTGGTGTGGCGGTGCCAGAACCGGTAGGCCCCGATCCGGTACCGGGCGCCGACCGCGGCGGTCTCCGAGGTGCGGATGAGAGTCAGGTTCTCCAGCAGATAGTCGAGATAGGCGCTGATGAATGCGGTGAGCCGCTCCTTGTCGGCGGCTCCGGGGCCAAGCGGTGGCGGTCCGTACAGGATCGCTTCCTGCAGTACGCGTTCTCGGGCGTCGAGGAGGGCTGCGGCCAGGCCGGACTTGTCGCCGAAGCGGCGGTACAGGGTGCCCTTGCCGACCCCGGCGGCTGCGGCCACCTGGTCCATGGAGACCGCTTCCACCCCGTGCTCGGCGAACAGCCCGGCGGCCGCCTCCAGCACGGCGGCACGGTTGCGCGCCGAGCGTGCTTGCTCTTTTGGGGGCGGGGTGCGCAGGAGTTCCAGCAGCATTGCGGAATCGGACTGCGGTCCGTTATTGTCATGAGCCACAACCGGACTATAGTCCGATTTCTGAGAGGTAGTGGCATGACCGCACTCATCACACGAGACGAGCTGAAGGCAGCGATCGATGCGGGCAGCGTGACCGTCGTCGACACGCTGGGCGGCGAGTACTACGCCAAGCAGCACCTGCCCGGCGCGCTCACGCTGGTCCGGGCCGACGTCGACGCACAGGCGTCCGCCCTGCTCCCCAACCGCGACGCCGCGATCGTCACCTACTGCTCCAACCCGGCGTGCCCCAACAGCGGACAGGTCGCCGACCGGCTCACCGCTCTTGGCTACACCGACGTCCGCAAGTACCGCGAAGGCATCCAGGACTGGGTGGAGGCCGGCCTCCCCACCGAATCCGCCTGACATCCACCCAGGGGAGGGCAAGGCGCGGAACCCCGCCCTCCCCCGGCAGCCGCACATCCCCGCAGCATGTCGCGCCGAGAGGGCCATCGAGCAGCCAGGAAACCGGCGCAGACAGCGCGCACCGGCCTCGAACCCCGGCCGCTGAGCGGCCGGGGTCCTCGGCATGCCCTGGTCCCGTATCGCTGCACCTTTTGCTCTGCACTTGTTGGACCAGCCGAAGCGAGGGCTCTGATCCAGGTCAGCCGCAGACCGAGGGCAGCCACGTTCCGTTCGCGTCGGCCACCCGGGTGCGCACCTGTTCCAGCCGTTTGAGCAAGGTGTCGAGTTCACCGGACGGGGAGAGATACGTGTCGGGGGAGGACATGAACGCCAGAACCGCGTGGTGGAAGGCGTCCCGCATGGGCGGGGGCATGGCGTCGGAGGCATCCAGACACCGGGTCCCGGTGCCGCGGAGCGTGGCGGCGATCCGGCTGGTCACCTGGTCGGCGGCATAGGTGCTGGGCGGGACCTCGCGATTGGCGGACAGCGGACGCGGCAGGTCATCGGGGGTACTGGCGGCCCACTCCTGCTGTGCCGGGGCAGAGGCGAGAAAGCGCATCAGCTCCTCCGCTTGTGCGGTGGCTCGGAACATCCCGGCGAAGTCCGCCGACACCTCCCATGCGGTCTGGTCGGTCCGGTCGGCCTCCTCGCCGGTGAGGAAACGGGCGGAGGGCAGGTAGTCGCCCCGGGGCGCCGACGCCCTGCCCTCCGGCCGCTCGTACAGGCCGCGGATGAAGGACCCCTGGTGGTCCAGCGCACAGCTGGGAGGCTGCGCGAAGAGGCCCCGGGAGGCCGTCTCGAAGTCGGTGGTGAGGGCTTCGGCGAAGGCCTCGGAGCCCTCACCGGTGAGGATCCGTCCCCAGGCTCGCCAGGCCTCCTCTACCTCGTCGGAGGTCCAGCTGCCAGGCTTGCCGGTGGCCCATTCCGCATAGACGCGGGGGCCCGACCGCTGCAGCAGAATGTCCTCGATCCAGTCGGTTCCGGGCCACCCGGAGGTGGCGTCGTTTCCCATGCCCAAGCACCATGCGTCACCGTCGTCGGCGAGCCGGGTCAGTCGGCCCTGCCGCGACGCGGGGTAGCGCTGGGCGTCGTACCAGACGGTGCTCTTGAGGTCGGCCTTGACCGGGACCCAGTAGACGTTGTTCTCGCCGTTCTCGCCGTTCTCGCCGTTCTCGCCGTTCTCGCCGTTCCCGCCGGTGAGCTCCAGCCGGGGGATCCACGGTTCGCCGTACTCGGCACGCCGCTCGCTGCCGATCACGGAGCCCAGCGGCAGCAGATCACCGCGCGCCGCGTACTCGGCGAGTTCGCCGGGGCTCGGCAGGATCGCGACATCGGGCGGGGTGCCCGCCTGCACTCCGGCCTGGAGCACCTCGCGCTGCGCGGTGGTGCCCTGGTACTCGACACGGATGCCGGTGCGCTCGGTGAAGGTGTCCAGGACCTCACGGAAGACCTTCTCCTCGTCCCCGGTCCAGGAGGCCAGGACGGAGACGCTGCCCGGCGTGGCGGTGGTACGGACCGCGCCGACGACGACGGCGCCGAGAACGACGCCCAGGACCAGCACGAGAACGCTGAACGCGTGCGGGCGCCTCATCGCGACTCGTACCTGTACTCGGCGACACGCGGCTGGAGCCCCCGTACGATCAGGGCGGCGAGCAGCAGCCCGAGAACCGGGGTCCAGCCGGCCAGACCAGCCCGCCAACCGGTGTTCCGCATCTGTGTGCCGACCTCCTCGGCCGTACGCTTGACGGTGCCGCCGACGGCCACCACCTCGGTCCGCGACGAGTCCGCCCGCTGCCAGGCGCTGACGGTCCGGGCGAGATGCTCCCGGCTGCGGTCCATGTCGGACTGGGTTTGCACGGTGAACACGGTCAGCGGCACCACCACGAGCGGTACGAGGGTGGGCGCTCAGCAGCCAAGGGTTGACGCGCCGCCGGAAGCGGCGCCGCACGAAGCGCTGGGTCTCGATGAGCAGCCCGGCCAGCGCGAGGAAGAGCACTCCGGTCACGATCCAGCCCAGCCGGAGCGGCCAGTCGAACGCCGTCTGCCGGTCCAGCGTCCGGCGCTGCTCGGCCTGCAGCGCATCGAGCCGGGCGAGGATGCCGCTGTCCGGGCGGGTCAGCATGCGGTCGGCGTAGTAGAGGTAGGCGGTGCGCAGCCGGGAGTCCGCCTGCGACCGTCCGGCCTGCTCGATCCAGCCGGTGTAGGAGGTGATCAGCCCGACGACGGTCTGCAGGGCCCGTCGCCCCGACTCGCCCGCCACGTTGCTCTGAGCCGCCCGGGCCAGGCTGTTGTTGGCCACCGCGAGCTGGGTGCGGTACGCGGTGCCGGCGCCGACCAGCTCCCCCTGCTCGGTGCGCAGGCTGTCCCGGGCGGCGCTGTTGGCCAGCACCAGCGCGGTCTGGGCCGCGGTCACATCGAGCACGGCGGAGGCGGTGTCGGTACGCAGCGGCGCCGAGCTGCGGTGTACCCCCGCGTATGCCATGACCAAGGCGCTGACGGCTGTGACGGTGAGCGCCAGCAGCGCCGTCAGGCGGAGTGTCAGGGAGCGCCGGGTGCCGCTCATCGGGTCCCGCCCTCTGCGGCGCCGTCGCCCTGCCCGTCGGGCTCTGCCACGGGCCGCCCGCATCTGATGCAGAAGCTCGCGTCCGGGGGCAGCAGCACGTCGCAGTCCGGATTCGGGCAGGAGCGCAGTTGGGCCGGTGCGTGGGACGGGGGTGCCTCGGGTCCCGGGGGAGAATCGAACCGCTCGGGCGGTGTGCCGGTCCGCGGACCGGGCGGGGGCGAAGGGTCGGCCTTGGGCCGGGGCTCGGAGTCCAGGTCGGGTGTGATGGTGGTGTGGCTGCCCACCAGCAGCAACCGCCCCATCCGGACCCCGTCGACCGGCTTTCTGAGGCGCACCAGGCCCGCCGCCGGGTCGGTGATGTCGAGCAGGTCCGCCAGCCGACGCGACATCGTCTGGTCGCCCAGCTGATGGGCGAGCCGGACGGCGTCGGAGAGCCGGACCTCGGTGGTGGCGAGATCGCCGCCTTCGTAGGCGTCATAAGCCTGGGAGATCGCCTGGCCCAGCTTGGTGTAGAGGGTGACGTGCGTCAGGGCGGGGTGCAGTTCGGTGGACGGCCTGGAGTCCTCGGTCCAGTGGACCAGGACGGGGACCGGGTCGGGCGGTGGGACAGCCGCTGATTCGACGAGCACCTGGACGTAGCCGAGCTGGAGATCCTCGTAGCGCGGCGCGCCGTCGGGGTCGGCGTTCAGACAGATCTGGTATTGGCGAGTCTCGTTGCCCCAGGCACTGGTCGGAAACTCCACCGTCCGTACGCTCGCCTGCCGGCCGGTGTCGGTGAGGTCGAGCTCGGTGGGGAACATCTGCTTGAAGAACCGGATACCGCTGCTGGGCAGGAAGCTCACCCGAATCCGAAGATCGGGAACGGCCCGTCCCATGGAGGCACGTACCATCGCCTCGAACTCGGCGGTCAGATCCGAGTCCTTCAGCACCGCGTCCGCGGTGCCGTGCAGCCGGGTGACGATCCGGGTCAGCTCCCGGGCGTCCCAGTCCTGGCCGATGCCCCTGGCGTCGCAGGTGTAGAGCCCCTCGCCGCGGGCGAGTTCGTCTTCCAGGACCCGCGGCAGGCCGTTGTGCTGGCCATCCGTCAGCATGATGGCGTGCCGGATCTGCGCGGAGCAGTCCTCCAGCAGTCGGCGGGTCAGGACGAGCCAGGCACCCATATCGGTGCCGCCGCTCGCATGCAGATGGCGGGCACGGCCGATGGCCTCGGCACGGGTGCGGGCATCGGCCACCGCCAGGGCCCGCCCGGGCGGATAGACCTTCTGGGCCCCGTCGGTGCCCTGGACGATCCCGAACAGGGTGCCGTCGCGCAGCGCGCTCACGGCCGCGACCGTCGCCTCGCGGGCCGCTCGCATCTTCGTCGTGGGATGGCTCATCGAACTCGAGCAGTCGACGACGATGACCTCCGCGGCCATCGGCCCCGCAGTGGGCGCGGCAGCGTCGAGCCCCTGCGTGCGGACGGTGAGAACGGCGTGCTTCCCGTCCCCGGCGGATCCGATCGACAGCTCCTTGTCCTGGCTCGCGGTCAGGGTAATGGCAGGGCCGGAGTGCGGACCGTCCGGTGTCTCAGCCATCGGCTCTCCTCACGCCGTTCGGGGCGCCGTCGCGGCGGCACCGCGAGGGTTGCTCAGCGTCAGCGGGGTTATCTCAGCGTCAGCGGTCGTACCTGGTTGGCGCGGTCGATCAGCGCCCCGTGCTCGTCCCGGTTGGAGGCCTGCCGGGCGAGGTCCCGGAACGACCGTTCCAGCAGCTCCCTGAGTCGCGTCTCGTCCAACGGGCTGCCGAGCAGCCACCCGCCGTCGAGACCGGCCACAGGCTCGGCGGTGCCCACCCAGTGCAGGGCGGACTCTCTGATCTCGGCGGCCAGCCGAACGCGTTCCTCGCCGTCCGGCCGGCCACCGTCCAGCCTCAGTTTCGGGAATTCGTCCAGCGTCCGGCGGACGTCCTCGGCGGAGGGCGGCCGGTCCGCGAGCCAGCCCGCGCTGATCCGGACGGCGGCGAGCCGGGCGGCGTCGCGGTACGGCGAGACGTCCGGTACCAGGCTGAGGACCTGGACGGCGTCGGCGCGGTTCTGCCGGGCGAGGTGGATGCGGGACAGGCCGAAGGCGGCGCTGCCCTCGGAGTGGTCGCGCTGCCATACCGCCTGGTAGAAGCGTTCGGCGAGGGCCATGTCGCCGCGCCGCTCGGCGCAGTAGGCCAGGGCGAGTTTGGGCGCGGGCTCGCCCGGCAGCGCACTGTAGACGGCGTCGAACCAGTCCGCCGCGCGGGTCCTGTCGTCCGGTTCGGGTCCCAGCGCCTTGTGCACAGGGCTCTCCCCGTCCTGCGGGTCCCCGTGGGCGAGCAGCAGCAGGCCGCAGCGCCAGGCGATCCGCCAGTCGTACCGGGCCCGGGCCGCGTCGCTCAGCAGTTGGTACGCGCGTCGGAGTGATTCCGTGGCCGCGTCCAGTGCGCCGCGTGCCAAGGACGCGTCGTGGTTCTGCAGCTCCCGTGCGGCGGCCGGGGCGTCGGTGTGCGGGACCGGTACCGGCAGGCAGGCCGCCACCTGGGCGGGGGACGGCAGACCGGGGTCCAGTGGCGGTGGGCCGTCGGCGGGGCGCAGCCAGTGCCGCAATGGGGGGACGGATCCCAGGCCCGCGTCGAGCAGGGTCGCGTTCGGGGAGAAGACAGCGGACTGCGCGATCTGCTGCTCGCCGGTGGAAAGGGCGCGGATCTCCCGCAGTACGCCCCGCAGTTGCAGCGACATCTCGGCGGCGGTAGAGAAGCGGGCCTGCTGGTGGGGCGAGACCGACCGCTTGATCAGCCGTTCGAAGGATTCCGCGCCGGGGCTGCGAACGGCGGCGGCCATCAACTGCTCAAGCGTCCTGCCCACGGTGTACAGATCGGAAAGTACCGAGAACCCGGAGACCAGCTCCTCCCGTGGCAGATAGCGCTCGGTGGTGACCTGGGGGGACTCGTGGTCGTCGATCCGCCGTACCGCCCCCAGGTCGATGATCTTGATCCGGCCTCCGTGGTGTATCACGTTGTCCGGCTTCATGTCGCAGTAGAGCAGTCCCCGGCCGTGCAGATACTCCAGAGCGTCGAGGATCCGGCAGCCGTAGGCGGCCACATGGTCCAGTCGCAGCCGTCCGCCGAGCACCTGCCGCTGCGCCTCGTGGCTGAGCAGTTCGCTGAGCGAGCGGCCGACCACGAACTCCATCACGATGTAGCCGGTCGCCTTCCAGGTGACGAAGTTGATGATGCGGACGATGTCGGGATGGTCCAGGGCGACCAGGAAGCGGCGCTCCGCCTCGGCGACGCTCAACGCGGTGGAGTCATTGGCGTTGATCAGCCCCTTGAGCGCGACGTAGTGGCCTTCGAGCTGGGTGTCGCGGGCCAGATAGATCCAGCCGAGGCCGCCGTGTGCCACGCAGCCGACCACCTCGTACTGCTCGCCCAGCAGTTCGCCGGGGCGGAGCTGCGGTACGAACGAGTAAGGGTGTCCGCAGCTGTGGCAGTAGCCGGTGGGCTCGGCGGGCTGGCCGCCGTATCCGACGCCGACTGTGGCCGGACAGTCGTCCTTGCCGCAGATCCGGCCGCCTCTGGGCGGCTTGGGATCCGGGACGACCAGATCGGACGGGTCCGGCACGGCGACGGTCGGCAGGGAGATCAGGCCGTCACCGGTGGCTGAGGCGGCCGAGGAGTACGCGGAGTTCGGGGCGGCCGGGACCGGCGGGGTGACCGGGACCGGCGGGGTGACCGGGACGGCCACGGGCGTGCCCGGCGCCACGGCCTGGGCGGGGCGGCCGGAAGCCGGACGGTGGCCGCACTCGTCGCAGAAGCCGGTGGGGGCGATGTTGCCCCGGCAGCCGGGGCGGTCGCAGGCTGTCACCGGGGGCCTCCCGGGTTTCCGGCCGGGCCGGCCGCAGCCGCACGGCGGCCAGAAAGCGCTCGACGGCCTGCTCGGCGGCGGGCAGATCGCAGGGTGCCCGCCACAGCAGGTCATGCGCCCGGCGGTAGTGACCGGCCAGCTCGATGTCCTCGGCGGCGCCCGAGTCACGCAACGCCGTCCGGGAGGCCTCCAACCGTCCGCGCAGCACATCCCGGCGGGCGAGTGCCGTGTCCAGCCGGGTGATCGCCCGGTCGATACGGGAGCGTGCCTTGGCGACATCCTTCAGGTGTCTGCCGAGATCACGCTCAAGCCTCGTCGGACCGGTCGGGGAGCCGCTCGGCTGCCGGGCGGAGATGTGCTCCTGCAGGACGAGCACCCGGGCCACGGCGCGTTCGGCCTGCTCCTCTTCGGCCGCGATCCGGGGCAGCCGGTCGGCCAGCTGCCGCCCCCGGTCAGCGGCCTCGGCGAGCCGGCGGGTGAGCAGCCCCAGCCGGTAGCGGAAGGTCAGCTCCGCCCCGACCTCGCGCAGTCTCTCCTCGTCCGCCGTGTGGAAGACCAGCAGCAGCCGGCTGCCCCGCTCGGCGAGGAGTTCCAGCAGTTCCAGCAGCCCTGGGGGGTCGGGTGCCCGGTCCACGCCGTCCACCACGATGGTGAGCGGCAACATGCTCTCCCGGATGGGTTCCATGAAGGAGCGGCCTGGCCGGGTGCGCAGCCCCATCCGCTCGCAGACCCGCTGGGCGACCTCCGCCGTGGTGCGGCGGGTGACGTCGACGGCGAGATCGAGCGAGCCGACCGCCGGAACGGTGCCGGGCGGAGCCCCGGACATCGAGGTGTCCCCGTCGCCCGGGGACAGCTCCCGGTCGGCAAGCGTGACGGCCCGCCGCAGGGCCGCCGTCCGGGCACTGTCTCCGGGTGCGACACGGCAGGTCTCCACCGGTTCGGCCTCACCGCCCTCGAACCAGCGGGCCAGCCGCTCGGCGAAGGACACGTCTCCGATCCGGTCCACGGCCCGCGAAACGAACGTGTCGTCCACGGCCGATTCACCGGGCACCCACTCGTGGACCCGGGGCAGATGCCGCATCACCGTCTCAGTGGGGATCATGAAGGACAGCCGCAGACCGTCCCGGTCGGTGTACCGGCTGGCCACGATGCCGATGACATGACCGGTCAGCTCATCGGTGACCGCCGCGCCACTGAAGCCGGGACGGACGACCTCGCCCGGCTCCTCCGGGAACATCTGCACCCGTCCGTCCCGCCCGCATCGCCCCGCCAGCCGTGCCCGGAACCACACCCCGTGGTCGAGGCCCGCCGGGAAGCCGTACATATGGACCGCGCGGTGCCAGGTCGGCGGCAGCCGGTGGAGAACGGCCGAGTCGGCCTGCTGCGGGCGCTCCAGCCGCAGCAGCGCCACATCACCGCTCGGGTCACCCCGGTCTCCGCTCTCCGGAATCCATGCCCGGTGGTCCGCCCGTGCGGGAACCGACGCGGCTCCTGGCATTCCCACGAAGTCCACCAGGACCGGCGGGCCGACCGGGACGACATGGGCACAGGTGAGGACCGCATCCAGGCCCAGCAGCACTCCGGCCCCCAGGATCTCCCCGTCATCGCGCCGGATACGTACACGCCAACCCTCATGCACCGTACGGGAATTGACGAGACCTCTGTTCTCCTCCCCCATACCACTGCAGGATACAGACGTCCTACGCGGCCCCCTAGACTTCTGCCTGTCAATAGTCTGTGCGGATAGGGGGCACGACGGGCGAGGCGGCTGACAGGTTCGTGGGGTTCGCGGACGTGGCCCGCCAGGTTCGGCGCGAACGGGAGCTGTCCCGTCTGGACGGTGAGGAGTCTCGTACCTCGCAGTCAATGCCAAGCTCGTCTTCGAGGGGGACGGTCCCGCGGCGGTCCTGCTGCTCGGCCTGGCCGTGGCGTCCTTCCTCGGGCTCGTCAACGGCGCGCTCGCAGGCCCGGCCGGGCCTGCCCCCCTTCATCGTGACGCTGGGTGCGCTGACCGTCATCTACGCCGTGGGCAGGCACTACTCCGACTCCCGCAACTATCCGGTGACCAACGATCCGCTGGTCTTCCGGGGGAACGGCGTCGGCCTCGGCGGCGTCCTCGTCACCTGGGGGACGTTCCTGCTCGTGGGGCTGTACGCGTTCTTCTGGTACGTGCTCACCAGGACGGCCTGGGGCCGGCACATCTACGCCGTCGGCAACGCACCCGAGTCCGCCCGCCTGACCGGCATCAACGTGCGGCGCACAGTCCTGTCGGTCTACGTCACCGCCGGTCTCCTCTACGGCATCGCCGCCTGGCAGGCCCTCGGCCGCATCCCCAACGCCGATCCCAACTCCTACCGGATGGCCGATCTGGAAAGCATCACCGCGGTCGTCATCGGCGCGACCAGCCTCTTCGGCGGCCGGGGCAGCGTCGCCGGAACCCTCATCGGAACGCTCATCGTCACCGTGCTCCGCTCCGGCCTCACCCAGGCGGGCATCGACAGCCTCTACCAGGACGTAGCGACCGGGACCCTCGTCGTCGTCGCGGTTGGCGTCGACAAGGTCCTTCACAGCGGCAGCACACGCTGACACCGACGCGCGACCACTGACCGACCAGCGACAGAGCACTCTCATCGCACCGGGAGACGCCCACCTTGGAACCAGCGGTAGCCGGTATCAGTTCTGGTCCCATTCGCCCCCGTCCAGCGGCGTCCACCAGCCCCTCCACCTACTGCTTCGCCGCTGCCCTCCCTCCGGCTCGCCTACCTCTCCTCTGCGACACCCTGCGCACCAGCCCCGAACTCGCCGACGAGACCGTACACATCGTCAGCGCCTTCCAGATGGCGGACTTCCCCCCACCACGTCGTCGGCTCGCTCTGACACATCGACGACATGATCGGAGCCCACGTCCCCCAGGACGTGTATCTGTGGGCATGCTCGGTGCACGCGGGCCCCAAGAACCCCGGGAGCCCGGACACGTGTCCGGAAGCGGCTGGCACCCTCCCGCCGGGACCCGCGGGCTGTTCGGTGTTCTCAGCGTTCGCGCCGACCGGCTGAGGTTGACCCTCGACCTGGTGGAGGGCCCAGAGTTCTGGGTGTGGAGAGCGAGATGCGCAGCATTGGTGAGATGGCCCGGGACAGCGGACTGAGCGTGAGCGCCCTGCGGTTCTACGACCGTGCCGGCGTGCTGGTCCCTGCCTGGGTGGACCCGGTGAGTGGCTACCGCTGGTACGGCCCCGAGCAGCTTGAAGAGGCCCAGCTGCTGGCCCGGTTGCGCCGAGCCGGTATGCCGTTGGCGGACATTCGGCTGGTGCTGGCCGGCTGGTCCAGTGCGGACACCGACCTGGTGCGGAAGCTGCTTCAGGCGCATCTGCGCCGTCTTGAACTGGGGCTGTCCGATGCCCGCAGTGAGTTCTCCACGGTCCGAGCACTACTCGAACGCAGGGGGAATCCCATGACTTCGCTCCGCACCGCCGCCATCCGGCTGGCTGTCTCCGCACCCGAGCTGGCCGCCGCGTTGGACGCGGTCCGTTTCGCCGCCAGTACCGACCCGGAGCTGCCGATGCTCGGCGGTGTCCTGTTCGACATCGAGGGCGAGGCACTCCATGTCGTGGCCACCGACCGGTACCGGATGGCTGTCGCACAAGCCGGTACCGCCGAGCACGGCGGACCCCGTGTACAGGTCATCGTGCCTGTCCCGCTCGCCGACGCGATGCGGGCGTTGCTGAGTGGCGAGGAACCCGTCGAGCTCGCTGTGGACGGTGACCGCGTGACCCTGGAGACCGGGGACCGGGGCCGTCAGGCGGCCGGCCAGTGCCTCGATCACGACTTCCCTGATTACCGTCGCCTCGTCCACTTGCCGGCCGGGCGCCGCGCCCTCGTCGATGTGCCGGCTTTCCGGGAAGCGGTGAAGACCGGTCCTGTCCGCGCAAGCGAGGCGGGCAAGCCGGACGACGTGTCCTGCGACCTCAGCGTGCTCAAGGTGACGGACGACGGCAAGGTGACCATCTGCGAGGACGGTGACGACGACCAGAACCACGTCGCCGTCAACCGCGAGTTCCTGCTGCACGCGCTCGCCGCCGGAGCCCGAGACCAGCTGATCCTGGAGTTCGGCGCCCCTACCGCGCCCTTGGCGATCCGCCGGCCCGACACTGAGGACACGTTCTCGATACTGATGCCGGTCCGTCTGGAGAACTAGTCCCCCGGGGCACACGTCCTACCGGCCGCCCACCCCGGCGGGAACCGGGGCGCGGCGCTCGCCCCGAAGCAGCTCCACCGACCTTCGTTGCCGACAGCGGGCAGCCGGGCCGTGTAGTCGTGTGCCGACAGCAACACGTGATGCCGGCTCGTCTCACTACTTAGCCTGTTCGGCAACACGGATACGGGGTGCAGGCCACATGTGAGACGTGGCACACCACTTCGACACGAACTGAACGGAGGCGAGAGACCTGGACGGCATGTCAAACGCAGGCGCCTCCAGGACGCCCCAGCAGAGCGCGGCCGTAGGTGGCTTGGGGCCTCGTACGTCCGTACTGATGTCGCTGGTGCTTGCGCTGCTGCTGGGCGCGCTGTCGGTGCTGGTGATGCTTCCGGCGGCCCAGCATCTACGCTCCCTCCAGGACGGCGAGCGGGCTCATGCGACGTTGCATACGAGCGGCGCGTGCATGGCGGGCCAATGCCAGGTCAAGTTCGAGGCCGACGGGCGGACCGTGGTGGCGGATCTGCCGGTAGGCAGCGGCGGCGGCAAGAGCTCTGTCGGCGCTCGACTGACCGTCCGATACCAGGCGGACGATCCACAGGTAGTCGCCCGTGAAGAGGATGTCGGAGGCGGCGGGGCAGCTGTGCTGGCGGTGATGTCGGGCGGGTTCGCCCTGCTCTTCCTGGTGATGTCGGTTGTGGCGGCGATCTTCGTGGCGCGGCAGCGGCGCACGGACTCCATGCCTGGCCGGGCACTTCAGGATGGGCAGGGGCACGGCGACGACTAGGACGGCGCCGCATCGCGCCCCACCCGGCAGGCCTGGACCGTCTGCGGCCCCGCACCGCCTCGGCTCCGCCGAGTGCCGCCACGCCCTTTCGAAGCCGCCCCTTGCTCCCCACAGGGTTGCGGGAACTCCGCGCGTCCTCGGCAGCACACGCCGTGACCTCGGCCGGGGCCACCGGAGCGATGGGTTCCGGTAGGGCTTGGAATCGGCTGGGGCGTGGGCGACAGTTGGGGTGGGGGACAGCACGGGGCCGCGACGGGAGCGAGGTGGCCTGTCATGTCCGTACAATCCCACCGCTCGGGGCGGAGCATCGCGCCCACTCTCTCTCCCAGGCAGTGGCACGAGGAGTACATGGACCTCTTCGAGCAGGCCCCGATGATCTTTGCCGCGCTGAGGGGACCGAGGCACATGGTGGAGACCGCCAACTCGGTGTTCTTCGAGGCGGCGGGATACGGCCGCAAGCGGCTCGGGGTGCCGATCGGCGAGCTGATGCCGGAACTCGTCCCGCAGGGTGTGCTGGACCGGCTCGACGAGGTGTACCGCAGGGGGACCGTGCTCCGCGCCCGGAACTGCCGGCTGGTGCTCGGTGAGCCGGGGGCGCAGCGGGAGAGGTTCTTCGACGTCACGTACGAGCCGCGCCATGACGCGGTCGGCGGGATCGACGGGGTGGTGTTGATCGCCATCGACACCACCGCGTATCACGACGCCCAGCTGCTGGTTCTCGAACAGCGTGCGCTGCTGGAGCAGATTGCGCGCGACGCCCCGCTGAAGGAGATCCTCAGCGGCATGGCCAGGTCGATCGAGGAGCTCTCCCCGGCGATGACCGTGTCGGTGCTGCTCGCCGACGCCGACGGCCGACGGCTGCGGCACGGCGCCGCTCCGGGCCTGCCCGATTTCTACAACGAGGCGATCGACGGTACCGAGATCGGCGACGGAGTCGGCTCCTGCGGCACGGCCGCCCACCGGCGCGCACCGGTGATCGTCACCGATATCGCCACCGACCCCCTGTGGAAGGACTACCGCAGGCTGGCGAAGCGGGCCGGGGTCGCGGCGTGCTGGTCCACGCCGATACTCGCCACCGACGGCCGGCTGCTGGGCACGTTCGCGATGTACCACCGCACCCCCATGGCTCCGGTCGAGAGGGACCTGGCGCTGGGTGCGGCCTTCACCCGCATCGCTGCGCTGGCCATCGAACGGCACCAAGCGGTGGCGGCCGGCCGTGCCGCGCAGGTGCGAGAGAAGGAGGCCCGTGAGGACCTGGCCTTCGTGCTGGACACCAGTACCGCCATCGCACGCGAGCAGCACTACGCCGACAGCCTGCGGTGCCTGGCCCGGCTGGCCGTGCCCCGCCTGGCACCGTTGTGTGCCGTCCACGTGCGGGACGGCGGCCGGATCCGGCGGATCGCCGTCGCCGCCGCTCGGGCTGAGGAAGACCTGTTCGCTTCACCGTGCCTGAGCGACGAGATCGACCAGGCGGTCGCCCGGGTGCTGGCTTCCGGCACCACCGAGAGCCGTCGCCCCGGCGCCCGCCCGGACAGGGTGCCCAGCCGTCCGGGCGCGGGCTACGTGTGCGTGCCGCTGGCTGCCCGCGGACACACCTTCGGCGTACTGACCCTGCTGGCCACCGGCCGTGAGCTGGACGGTCACACCGTTGCCCTGGCCCATGAGCTCGCCCGGCGGGCAGCCACCAGTGCCGACAACGCCCGGCAGTTCACCGACCGGGTCCTGCTCGCCCGTGATCTCCAGGCCGGACTGCTGCCTCCGGAGCTGCCCCCGGTGCCGGGCACCACGCTCGCGGCCTCCTACCATCCCGCCGGCGAGGGCCTCGATGTCGGTGGTGACTTCTACGATGTTTTCCCGCTGCCCGGCGACCGCTGGGCGTTCATGATCGGCGACGTGTGCGGGCGGGGCGCGACGGCGGCCACCACCACCGGCACAGTGCGCCACACCGCGCGGGCCGTCGCCCCTCTCCTCCACGACCCGGTGGCGGTGGTGGCTGCCATCAACGATGCTCTGACCGACCATACGGTGGGGCAGGAGGGCTTCGTTTCCCTGGTGTACGGCGAGCTGCGGCACACCACGTCCCATCTGGCTGTGGCCGTGGTGCGGGCCGGCCATGTACCCCCGCTCGTACGACGCGCCGAGGGCAGCGTGGAGCAGTTCGGCCGACCTGGCGTGCTGCTGGGCCTCGGCTGCGATCCCGAGGGGCCCGCCGAACACGTCGACCTGCACCCGGGGGACTCCCTGGTCCTGGTCACCGACGGCATCACCGAGGCCCGCTCCGCGAGCGGTGAGTTCTTCGGCGAGGAACGTCTGGCCGACGCGCTCACCGGGCACAGGAGCACGGCCCCCACCGCCTCTGCCCTGCTGGAGTCGATCACCGCGGCGGTCACCGCGTTCGCGGGCGACACCACCCGCGACGACCAGGCCACGCTGGTCATATCCGCCATGTGACGGTTCCGCCTGATGGGTCTGTCACATGACGGTCCGCCATGTGACGGTCCGCCATACGGCCGGACGGGGCCGGACTGGGCCGGACTAGGCCGGACGGGTGAAGCCGCCGGGTCGTCTGCGCCGGCTCGCACAGGGACCGGGGCCTGTGGTCGGCGCGGAGAAGGGCCCGGGGCCCCGTCGACCGGGTGAGATCTTGACCGTCAGGCCGCGGCCGGGCTCGGTGTGGCAGGCCCGCCACGCCTCACTCGTCCCACGCTCAGTCCACAGGAACGGTACGTGAGGGGATGGTATCGGTAGAGATAGTATCCACAGGGATACCATCCCCTACGGGAGTCTTGCCATGCGTCGTTTCATCGGGCGGGACCGCGAGCTGAACGTGCTCGGCAACGCCTTGCAGGCGGTTCACGAAGCCGTCGGGTCGCCGAAACCAGGTCAGTGCATCCTCATGCGCGGACGGAGACGGGTCGGCAAGTCCAGCCTCGTCGAGGAATTTCTCCGGCGCACCGGGGCGCCGCACCTCTTCTTCACCGCGGCGGGCGGCACGACGGAGGACGAACTGACGGAGTTGCTCGACGCCGTCGCCAGATCCGCCCTCCAGGATCGGGAACTGTTCTCGGAGGAAGCCCCGGAGCAGTGGAACGCGGCATTCAGGCTGCTCGCGGAGATACTTCCCGACGACGTCCCGAGCGTGGTCGTCATCGACGAGGTTCCGTACCTCATGGACCGCATCGACGCCTTCGAGGGCATGCTCCAGCGGGCATGGGACCGCCTGCTCAGCCGCAAACCCGTACTCCTCCTCCTGGTCGGCTCCGACCTGTCGATGATGGAGGCGCTGAACAGCTACGACCGCCCCTTCCATCAGCGGGGCCGGGAAATGGTGGTGGGGCCGCTGAACCCGGCCGACATCGGCGAGATGCTCGATCTTGAGCCCGCGGCCGCCTTCGATGCCGCCCTGATCACGGGCGGTCTCCCGCTGATCTGCGCGGAGTGGCGGCCGGGAGCGGATGTCTGGGAGTTTCTCCGCGACTCGCTGGACAACCCGATCTCGGCGCTACTGGTCTCCGCCGAGCGGTCACTGGCCGCGGAGTTTCCACCGCAGGCAATGAGCAGGGAAGTCCTACGCGCCATCGGAAGCGGGGAGCGAACCTTCACCAACATCGCGCGCGCCGCGGGCGGCATCGCCCACACCACTCTCACCCGAGCCACTGACGTCCTGACCGGGAAACGGGTGGTGGCAGCCGAACTGCCCCTCTCGCTGAGACCGTCCAAGGAACGCCGCTACCGAGTGGCCGACCCTTACCTCCGGTTCTGGCTCGCGTTTCTGGATCCGCACATGGCGGAGATCGAGCGGATGCGGGGAGATCTCACGCTGAGCCGGATCAAGGAGCAGTGGACGAGCTGGCGGGGCCGCGCGATCGAACCCCTCGTCCGGGAATCCCTCGCCCGCCTCCTGCCGAACGGGCTCTTGCCCGCCACCCCGGCGATCGGCGGGTATTGGACCCGCAGCAACGACGTCGAAATCGACTTGGTGGGCGCCGACCGGCAGCCTGTGGCCAAGGAGTTGCTCTTCCTCGGTTCGGTCAAGTGGCTGGAGCACTCCGCGTTCGACAGCCATGACTTGGCCGCGCTGCAGAAGCACCGGGCGGCGGTCACCGACGAGCCGGTACCGCTCGTGGCGATCTCGCGTAACGGGACCAGCTGTTCCGGGCTCCAAGCGACGTACGGCCCCGAAGAACTGCTCAGCGCTTGGCGCAGGGCGTGAGCAGGGGCTGAGTCCCTGTGGTTGCCGTACTGCCTCGCCGAGGGCAACTCGGCTGGTGCGGTGCACGTGGTGGGCCGTGCCGGCCGAACGGGGCTTGACCTGGGCTTGGCCGGTCAAGCCCCGACGCTTGAGATCCTGAAAAGCGGCAGCCTTTTTCGCGAAGGACAGCGGCCGGTGAGCGAGGTCTGCCGGTTCATCGCTGCGGAGAAGGCCGTCTACCCGGCGGCCCTGCTGTGCCGTGTTCCTGGGCGTGGTCCGCTCCTCGTTCTACGTCTGGCTGGAGGCGGAGGAGGTCCGGCAGGCGCGCAAGCGCGCGGATGAGGCCCTTGCCCACGAGATCACCGTGATCAACCTGGCCTCCGGGGAGCCTACGGTGTCCCGCACGTGCCGAGTCACGCTGCAATAGCCCAAGCAATAACCCTAGAGAACTGAGCCACCCCTGGCAGTACGGGAACCGGGAGCGGCGGCGGCGCCGGTCAGCCTCTGATCCGCTGCCGGATCCAGACGCCGGCGGGCTTGAGCACATCCGTGCCGGCGAAACGGCCGCTCCTGCAGGTGCCTTTCCTGAAGATGTCGCCGTCACCGTCGCCGTCACCGATGCTCCAGTTCGTCCAGCTGATCTTTTTCCTGGCCATCAGGTCGACATATCTCTGAGACATGGCGAAGTCGTTGTCGTAGCCGTCCCACGACTGTGTGCCCCATTCCGTGACGAAAACAGGGAGCTTGGAGGAGGCGCGGTCAAGGGTCTTCAGGAAAGTCTCCCGGTGCGCCGCCGCGTAGAAGTGGTACGTGTACATGATGTTGGAGGCGCGTACCGGGTTGGCGACAACCTCCTTTTCATTGGCGTACTCGGATTCACCGAGCGTGGACCAGCCGCGGGTGCCGACCAGGACCACGCTGTCGGGATCCTGGGCGCGGATCACGGGGATGACCTTCTCGGCATAGCTCTTGATCGACCACCAGCTCCCTTGATACACCTCGTTCACGATCTCGTAGATCACATTGGGCCTGTGCCGATTCCGTGCGACGATCTCCTCGAAGAAGGCCGTTGCATTGCGGAGGCCGCGGTTCGGGTCGCCCGGGTCGACCCAGTGCCAGTCGACAATCACGTACATACCGCGGGCATACGCCATGTCGATCAATCGGTTCGCCAGATCCGTGAACTTCTTTGGATTTCCCGCGTACCCGTCCTTGCCCGCATACGTCGCAATGCGCAGGACGCTCGCACCCCAGTCCTCGGCGAGCACATCCAACATGCCACCGACCAGGCAATCACCGAACCATTGAGTGCCACTCGTGCTCATGCCCCGCAGTTGGACCGGCGTCCCGGCCTCGTTGCACAGACGGGTGCCGCAGACGCGGAGCCTGCCGTGCTTCTCGACCGGAGTCTTCGGCTTTTTCGCGACCTCCTTCTCCTCCGTGGCCTCGACCGGAATCTTGACATCGGCAACGACTCCGGCGGCCTTGTCCCCCGTCAGGCTCACGGCAAGGAGACTGAGCTCGACGGCCATGACAAGGACCACTCCGACAGTCTTGGACAGAAGAAATCGAAACACATTGCGGTATGCATGAAAAATTACGCGGTGTCAACGCGCTTCGCGGAAGCGACGGGAGCGTTCACCCTCATGGAGGCGGCACGGCGAAGCCCCGACGCCTCGGGGCGGGACACCCTTGACCACCTCCGGACGCCCGGACCGATGGAACGTTTACGCCTCGGTCGGGCGCGCCGGCGCAGGGCCGTCTGTGGCCGCTGATCCGGCGGCGCAGCCGTTCGGAGCAGCGTCGCATTTGACTTCAAACCGGGCTGAAGCGCCAGCCTGTCAGTATGAATACAAACCCGCGTTCTTGGGCCACGGGCCAGCCCGTCACCTCGCCGTTCGCCCTCCCGCACGGCGTGTTCGGGCGCCTCGCCGGACGGTTCATGCTGTGGACCAACAAGCAGGACGACGTACTCGACGTTCTGGACGTCCAGCCCGGCGACCGGGTGCTGGAGGTGGGATACGGCCCTGGTGGACTGGTGCGGCTGCTGACCGCTTGCACCGATGCGGCCGTCATCCGGGGCGTGGATCCCTCACCGGAGATGCGCGATGCCGCGACCAGAGCAAACCGCGGCGCGGTCCGCGCCGGCCGCGTCGCGCTGGACCTCGGCACGGCGGATCGCACCGGCCTCGCCGATCGGTGCATGGACCGTGTCGTCTCGGTCAACAACGTGGCCATTTGGCCCGACCTCAAGGCGGGGCTGCGGGAGCTGCGCCGCGTGGTGCGCCCCGGGGGCGTGGTAGTGATCGCCTGGCACGGTGGCGCACGCCCAGGGCGCATTGCCCGGCGACTGCGCCTGACCGACGACGAGTTCAACCGTGTGGAAAGCGCCCTCAGGGAACTCTTCAGCGACGTGACCCGCAGCGAACGACGGAGCCTGGACGTCTTCAAGGCCGTACGATGAACAACCGTACGGTAATCGCCCTTACCCGGTTCCCGCCGACCCATGTCCGCCCGACCCATGTCCGCCCGGCCCGGGGCCTCCGGCCGCGTGGTCGAGCGCACGCATGCCGACGGCGACGAAGGTCCCGGCCGCTGAGCGGCCGGGACCTTCGTCGTTCCGTGGTTCGACGCCATGGGCCCCGGGCGGGGCCCATGGCGTGCTCGGGGCTCAGTGTCAGGCCTGGTCGTCCAGGTAGGAGGCCACCCACGCCAGCGGGGCGTTCCAGTTGATGGTGATCTCGTTCGTGGACCAGGACTCGATGTCGTCCAGGTAGCACTTCGCCGGGGCACAGCCCTTGAGCTTGGTCTGGGCGACCGGGTCGTCGAGCGACGAGTTCGGACCGCCCGCCACGGCGCCGGGGGCCGGCTGCGGCAGCTTGGCGTCCTTCTGCTTGGCCCAGAAGCGGTGGTGCTGGTTGTGCGCGTACCGCTCGCCGTAGCCGGTGACGTACGACAGGCCCATCGGGTTGCGGCCCAGGATGTAGTCCATGCCGCTCGTCACCGCGTCGCGGTACTTGGCGTCGCCGGTGATGTCGTGGGCGGTGGCGAGGACGACCATGTTGTTCAGCACCTGGCCGTTGGAGCCCCACGCGTAGCCGCTGCCACCGGGGGCGTACGGGACGCCGTACGCGGCCTTGCGGGCATCGGCGGCGTAGCGGTCGGCGGCCTTGGTGACGGCCTTCCGTACGGCCTTGGTCTCGGCCTCGCCCAGCTTGTTCGGCACGGTGGCCAGGTCCAGGGCGCCGAGTCCGCCGACCGACTGCCAGGAGATGCCGCCGGCCGGGAAGAGGGCCTTGCTGTCGTTGTGCAGCGGGGACTTGAGCACCGCCTGGCGGTACTCCTTGTCACCGGTGGTGATGAACAGCTCGGACGCGGCCCAGTAGAACTCGTCCTTGACGTCGTAGTCGCTGTAGGCGCCGCCGCCGGTGGCGTCGCCGGGGTCGGCGTACATCTCCGGGTTGGCCTTCGCCGCGTCCCAGGCGGCGCGCGCGGCCTTCAGGGACTTGGCGGCGAACTCCTTGTCGTACGGCTCGAAGAGGCGGGCGGCCTGGGCGGCGGTGGCGGCCAGGTTGAGGGTGGCCGCGGTGGACGGGGCGTGCAACTCGCGCTGGCCCTCGCTCTCGTGGGCCAGCAGCGGCAGCCCGGACCACTGGGCGTCGTGGATCTTGTGGTGGGCCATGCCGGCGAGCTTCTCGCCCTCGGGCACCTGCATCTTCAGCAGGAAGTCCATCTCCCAGCGGGCCTCGTCCAGGATGTCGGGGACGCCGTTGCCCTGCTCGGGCACGACGAGCCGGCCGTCGCCGAGAGCGTCGGCGTCGGCATCCTTCGCGTGCTGGGTGCGCTCGTAACTGGACATCAACTGGGCAACCGAGATACCGCCGTTGACCACGTACTTTCCGAAGTCGCCCGCGTCGTACCAGCCACCGCTGACATCGAGGGTGTAGTCGCACACCTTGGGCTGACAGGGCACCTTCTCGTCGCTCGACGCCGCGCCGTCGACGTGGCCGGCGGGGCGGGCGTACTCCTCGCCCACGAGGTCGGCGTCGATGTCGATGCCGCTGCGGTTGTGGTAGAAGTACGCGAGCGAGTCGGTGCGCAGCTGCGAGTAGAGGTCGTCGGCTATGGTGAACGGCTCGCTCTTCTGACCGTCGACGGTGACGGTGTAGCCCTGCCCGCTCTCGGTGACGTCGCTGAAGTCGAAGGTGTGGACGTTCTCGCCGGCGGACGAGTCCCAACCGGCGGGGGTGGTCATCCCGTGGGCCACTTCCTTGCCACTCGCGTCCTTGAGCGACCAGGCCAGCGGCTTCTTGCTCTTGGTCGCGAACGTGCCCTTCTTGGGGCTCTCGGTCTGGTACCCGACCTGGTTCACGCGCACGGTCGGGGCGGGGCCGGTCTTGGAGGCGGCCGGCTTGGAGATCTGCGGCTTGGCCGCCACTCCGGCCGAGCCGGGCTCGTTACCGAAACCGGAGGCGATGGTGGGGACGGCGATACCGCCGGCCAGAACACCGGCCACGGTCGCGACGGCCAGCCTGCGGCGTCCGCCACGGTTCAGCCGGTCAAGTACACGGGCCATACGGGGGAGCGGGCGAGACACCAGGAGGGTCCTTCCAGGGTGGGGGGGAGAGATCCGCGGTTTTCCAACCGCCCCACCGACACTAGGAGGGGGACCTGGTCTCAATCGCCGTACGCGCGAGTGAAGTTGAGAACCTCCGATCGAACGGTAGGCGCGTACCTCAATTGAGGTACGCGCCGTGCGGGCGCTCGGCGGGACGAGTACCGAGCGATCTTCAAAGAGGCAGAAAGCCACTCCCTGCGACCGCTTCGGGCCGCCACGCCGACCACTCCGGGAACGTGATCCGCACCACGGACACGCTCCCCTTCCTCGACGGAATCGCCCTGTGCCTCATGCGTCCGGCTGACACCGCGGGCACCACACCGTGCTGCGGCTTGCCATACGGGACCGGCGCAGGGGCTTGCCACAGCGCGGGCAGGCCGGGGCGGGGTCGTCGCGGTGGCCGGTGAGCCAGGAGTCGCGGGGCGGGACGCAGCCGGCGGTGACCGCGGAGCGCAAGGTGCGGCGCATGTGGGTGTACAGGCGACGACGGTCGGCCTCGGAGAGATCGCACGCCCGGTTGGTGGGGCGCAGCCTCGCGCGCCACAGGATCTCGTCGGCGAGCAGATTGCCGAGTCCGGCCAGGACGGACTGGTCGGTGAGGACGGTCTTGACTCTGCCGCGGCGTGAAGAGAGCGCGGCCTCGAACTCCTCACGCGCCACCGCCAGCGCGTCGGGGCCCTGATCGGCCAGCAGCCGTGCGACGTCGGAGTCGTCGTCGGCCAGCCAGAGACCCTGGAGCTTGCGCTGGTCGCGGTAGCGGAGCTGACGGTCGGCGCTCACGGTGAACAGGACGCGGTCGTGGGCCTCGGTCACATCGTCGGGATGGCCGCAGACCAGTTGACCGGTCATGCCGAAGTGCAGCATGAGGGTGGGGCCGCCGGTGTGGGCGAGCAGCCACTTCCCGTGCCGCTCCAGCTTGGTCAATCGCCGGCCTTCCAGCGCGTCGCGCAGCCGCCGCGCGCTCACCCCGTGCAATACGCCTGCGTCGCGCACGTCGACGCGTTGGACGACCCTGCCCTTCGCACAGAACTCGAACATCTTCCGGAATCCCTCGACGTCTGGCAGCTCAGGCATGGGATACGTCCTTCGGTCGGCTGATGCCCGGTTCGTCCACGCCCCGCCACGGCCGCCTGATCGTCGAGTCGTCGGTCACATGGCCCGCTGGAGCTGGTCCCGGGACAGTTCTGTCACAGTCGCAGACGCCCCTGTCTCTCATCTGTGTGAGGCGGCCGACCAGGCCGCTGCGGGCCGGAACGGTCCGCGACCGACCGAATGAGACAGAAGGGCGCACATCATGACAACCGAGCAGGCGAACGAGCAGACAAACGAGCAGACGAACAAGGTACTGGAGCTGGTGATCTTCAAACTGAAGGCCGATGTCACCCCTGAGCAGCTGCTCGGCACCGTCGACGCCGTATCGGAATGGGTCGAGGGGCAGCCCGGTTTCGTGTCGCGGGACTTGTCGTACTCGCCGAAGGACGACAAGTGGATCGACGTCGTCTGGTGGCGCAGCCTCAAGGAGGCCGAGTCGGCCGCGACCGCCGCGGAGACCTCCGCTGCGTGTGCGCCGATGTTCGGGCTCATCGACCACGAGTCCGTGCTGATGCTGCACGGGGAGACGGCCATCGCGCCGGCTGCCCGCTGACCCACGACTGGTGCGGGGGCCCGGACGCGTGTGCCGGCCGGGCCCTCACGGGACGAAGAGGAGAGATCAGAGTGGGTGACCATCGGCAAGGGCCCGAGGAGCGCTCGGCCGCGGGAGCGGAGAGAAACGAGCCCCGTCCCCCGGGCCCGGACGTGGACATGGACGAGCTCACCGAGGTGGCGCTGGCCGCCCGGGACGGTGACCCGGGCGCGCTGGAGACGCTGTGCCGGGCGATGCAGCAGCCGATGTACCGGCTGGCGCTGCGGTTCTCCGGAACCCCGGCCGACGCCGAGGACGCCGCCCAGGAGGTGATGATCCACCTGGTGACGCATCTGGGCTCGTTCGAGGGCCGGTCCCGGTTCACCACCTGGGCGTACACCGTCGCGGTGCGCCGGCTGATGCGCACGGCGCGGCGCGGGGCCGAGGCGTCGGTCGCGAGCCCGGAGGCCTTCGCCGCGTTCCTCGACCGGCACACCACCGACCCGGCGTTCGAGCCCGCCGATCATGCCGAGTACCAGGAGCTGTGCGCGGACGTCCGGCTGTCGTGCACCTACGGGATGCTGCTGTGCCTGTCCCGGGAGCAGCGGGTCGCGTACCTGCTCGGTGACCTGCTGCGGTTCACCGACGCCGAGGGCGCCGAGATCTGCGGGATCAGCCGGGCCGCGTTCCGGCAGCGGCTCTCCCGGGCGCGCTCGGTGATGCGCCGGCTGATGCGCGAACGCTGCGGCCTGGTCCGGGCCGCCAACCCGTGCCGCTGCGACCGTCTCGTCCGGGCGAGCGTCGACCTCGGTCTGACCGACCCGGCGGATCCCCGCTGGGCCCGCCATGCCGGGGTCACCCTGCCCATCGAGACCGTCACCGTCGAGACTGCCGCCAAGGAGCTGGACCTCGCGGTCGCGGTGGCCGAGGTCTACCGGTCCGACCCGGCCTTCGACGCACCCCCGACGCTGTGGACCCGTCTGTCGAAGTCCCTCCCCACCCTGGTCGGACCCGCATGAGCACCACGGACGAGACCGAGGTCACCGAGGTCACCGCCCTGCTGGACGCGCTGCTGACCGCCGCGGCCGACGAGGGCACCCGGGACCACTGGGAGCGGTATCTGAAAGGCACCGCTCGGTTCCGTGGCGTGCCGATGGCGGGGGTCCGCGCCTCGGTCCGCTCCCTCTGGCGGACGCGGCGCCTCACCACCTGGTCCGACGCCGACCTGCTCGGGCTGGCCCACCGATGGTTCGCCCGGCCGATGAGCGAGGACAAGATCGCCGCGGTCCTGCTCATCACCGAACACCTCCGCGACCGGCTGCGCAACGACCACATCGACGCACTCGCCCACCCCCTCGCCGAGGGCTGGATCGCGGACTGGAACGTCTGCGACTGGTACGCCACCAAGGCACTGCACACCTTCCTCACCGCCGACAAGGCGCAACTGAGGCCCCGCGCCGAAGCGGTCGCCGCCTGGTCCCGAGCGCCCGGCCTGTGGCAGCGCCGCGCCTGTGTCGTCGCCTTCGTCAAACTGGCCGGGCGCAGCCCGCACCCCTTCCCGGGCTTCGCCGACCTGCTGCTGGACGCGGCCGCCGCGAACCTGGTCAGCAGTGACCGCTTCGCCCACACCGGCCCCGGCTGGCTGCTGCGCGAACTGTCCCGCACAGCGCCCGACCGCGTCGCCGACTTCATCGAAGCTCACCCCGAGCTGTCACCGGAAGCCGTCCGGATGGCCGGCGCCCGGCTCCGCCCGGGCCCCTACCGCCGCCGCTGAACCACCACGGGCGCTCGGCCGCGAACCATCTCTGCCGCCTCTGCCGCCGGTGTCGGACGGTGTCGGGCTCGCGGGCCCTGCGGGTCACCTGGTCATCCCACCCGCGTCCTTCGGACAAGACGGGACGGAACACGGACCGGGCCCGTCGGCACGACGCGGCGGCACGCCGGAATGGGCCGAGCCCCGGGCCATGGTGCGGTCCGGGGCTCGGCTCGATGTTGCGGGAGCGTCAGAGCGCGCCTGACGACTGCCCTTCCGACAGCCGGGACGAGCGCGTGGCCCGTCCGGTATCGGTGAAGCACCGTGCCGGCGGCGTTGGTGTCGGCGTTGCCTTCCCAGCCGCACGCGGCGTTGTTGCACGAACTCGGCCTGGTTCCTCCGGCTGCCCGGGATCACCGTGTGGCACTGGGCGCATTCCTGGGAGGTGCCCGGGGCGGGGACCTCGGCCAGGAGTCCGCCCCGGCGGGCGAGCTTGTAGGCCAGGAGGTGCACGGTCCGTCCCCAGGTTTCGCCGAGGATGGAGCGGTTCAGGCCGGCCTTCTGCGCGACCTGCCTGCCCGGCTGCTCGACTGTGCCCTTCGCGGAGCTGGTCATGTTCGTGATGTGCAGTGCTTCGACGACCACCGTGCCGTACGTGCTGGCGATCGCGGTGGTGGTCTTGTGCTGCCAGTCCTCGCGTCGGCGCTTGGCTGTCGCGCGGATACGAGCGATCCGGTCGTAGGTCTTACTCAGGCGGCGGCTGGTGCGCTCGCCCTTCTTCCGGTGGCTTCTGCGGCGGGCCGCTCGCTGCTCGTAGTGGAGCAGGCGGGCCTCTTCCTTCTTGCTGAGCCAGGGGCCGTGTTCGGTTCATGACAGCACCAGACGCCGCGGCGCTACGACCGGATCAGCTTCACCTCCGCCGTGACAGCACATCGCGGCGCCGGCGCTTCCGCGGCACTTCCAGCGGAGCGCATCGGTCACGCCTACGAAGCCGCGCCGCTCCGCTGAGCCATGGGCGCCAGGCCGCACGACGCCGAGAACCCCTCGGTCTCGATGCCGAGAGCGACGTTCCCGCGCGCCATCTGGTTCGCCATCGCGGCGAACGCGGTGAGCTCGACCAGCGCCGGCGCCCCGAGCTGCTTGAGCAGCCGGGCGGAGAGTTCGTCGGTGACGGTCGGCGGCGTCTGCGACAGCGCCTCGGCGTACTCCATCACGTCGCGCTCCAGCGGCGTGAAGACGTCCGATTCCCGCCAGCGCGGCACCTCGCGGGCCTTGGTCACGTCGAGTCCCTCGTTGTGCGCCTGGAAGTAGGCGAAGTCGAGGCAGAACGAGCAGCCGATCAGGGAGGCCACCGCCATGTGAGCGTAGGACTTCAGGTTCTTGTCGCACTTGTTCCACTTGGCGGCCTTCCGGCCGAGGCTGAAGCCGACCTTGAGCACCGGCCGGTTGTGCCACATCACCCCGAGGGACTCGGGCACCTCGCCGAGCATCTTCTTGCTGGCCTTCTTCACTATGGCGCCGTAGACGCCGGTGATCTCAGCCCTGGGGATCCGGGTGTTGCCGGTCATGTCTCCTCCTCGTCCGCTGGTTTCGACATGGAGACGCCGGCCGGGGCCGGTCTGTGACAGCACGGCGGAAATTTCTCGTCGGCCGGACCTTCATCGACGCCCGGGTCGCCAAGGCCCGCACCGAGGCCGCGAACACCGCGATCAAGCGCCGCGGAGCACCGTGCTGCTCCTCGGCGGCGCCCTGCTCGTCGCGGTCGGCGTCGCCCGGGTATCCGGCCCATGGAGCTGGATGATCTACGAGTCCCGCGACGGCGGCAGGACACTCACCGTACGCCTGCCCGTCGCCCCCGCCGAGGAGCACTGAGCCCCGCGTACGGCGGTACCGAGGATGTGGGTGGCCGACGGCTGCGGGAAGCGGGTCTCGGGGAAGGTGAACCTGTCCACGTCGGTGATCGCGAATCCGGCCGCCGTGATGGCAGTTCGCGTGTCGACGCCGGTACGGCAGCCCCCGAAGAGCAGTGGCCAGAACGTGGCGTCCACGACCCGCTGAACGCGGCGCATGGCCGCCGAGTCGGCCTGTACGTGCTCGAAGAACCGCAGTTGCCCCTCCCGGGCACAGAACCCGGTGGATCCGCGAGCGCCACGGCCTGGTCGCGTACGGAGCACAGCATCAGGCAGACCACGTCCGCCCCAGCCTCGAACCGGGCGCGCGCTGGTGTGCGACATCCCGTGAGTTCCCGTGACTCCTGCTGGACCCAGGCGCCGGAACGGGGACTGCTGCTCCGGGACCGACACCGGTACGGCCCCGCCCGTACCCCCGGCCGAGGTGGACCCACCGCCCCCACCAGGGCAAACGCAGGCCCTGGCCCATCGAGGTCGGGGCCTGCGTCGTGGTCCGGGTCGGTTTCTGGCGCGAGCGGGGCGGAATCACCGTCCTCTCACCGGGTCGCCCTCGTTTCGTCACCCTTTCGGCGGTGGAAACCTGAGTTTTCGCCAAGTACGTGCCGACCGGCCGATTCGTCGCGTTGTGGGATTGGTGGCCCGCATGCCGGGTCTGACCTCAGGGTCGTTCTGGGGAGGCGGGGCGGGAGTGGGCGGCTGGGGCAGGAGGCGGTGGCGGGTGGCGCGAGGCGGGCGGGCGACCTACCTGGGAGTTCGGTGAATACCGGTCAGTACTGGCGATGTGGCGTAATTCACTCGTACAAGGGCTTCGCTCTGTCACCATCAACGCCATCGAAAAACGGGGTCCGGATCGCGGCGGGGGGCGTGCCATGGGGCTGCTCGGCAATGAGCTGGCATTCGCGCACGCCCTGACGGCCCAGGAGCACGAGGGCGTGATGGCCCTCGGAAACCGGAAGCGCTACGCGGCCGGCACCCATCTCATGACAGAGGGCGACTGGTCCAGCCACGTCCTGATCATCCTTGAAGGGTGGGTGACCGTTTCCGTGGTGACGGACCGGGGAGCCACCCGGCTGATACTCGGCCTGCGCGGCCCCGGTGAACTGCTCGGTGAGATGGCCGCGTTGGACCCCCATCCCCGCAGCGCCACCGTGCGCGCGCTGGGCCCGACGGAGGTCCAGGTCATAGCGGGGGACGCGTTCCGCCGTTTTCTCGCCCTGCATCCCCGGGTCAGCGGTCTGGTGATACGCCAGCTCACCTTCCGGCTCCGCAGCGCCGACCAGGAACGGTCCGCGCTCGCCTCCCTCACCGTGCTGCAACGCCTGGCCAGCCGGCTCACCGAACTGTCGAACGGCGCCCACTCCGGCCCCTACACCCCGTCCATACCCGGCCCTTCGCCCGCCGCGGGCCCCGTCGTCCAGCTGGCCCAGGACGAGCTGGCCGCCACCATAGGAGCCACCCGCGAAGCCGTCGCCAAAGCCCTGCGGCTGCTGCGTACCCAGCGCATCGTGCGCACCGGCAACCGCATGGTGGAGATCCTCGACCCCGAGCTGCTCGCCCTCCTCGCGGACGGTCACGGGGATGGTCACGGGGACGGTCTTCAGGAGTAAACCCCCCGCCTCGCCATATACACCACATACAAGCGACTCCCACATGTAATCGGCCGCCGTATGTAAACGGCTACAGACGGCCTTCGTCCCGGGCCCGACGCTGAGGGGACGGCAAGCAGACGCGACGCGTCAGGACAAGGGGGCACGGGGTGGAACACGACGCGATGGATCTCACCGAAGCGCGCTACGAGTTGGTGATCAGCGTCGACGCCCGGCGTTCCGGGGAGTACGACGACATCGACAAGCCCCGTATGCGCGCCCGGATCTACCGGGTGCTGGAGACGGCGTTCGTCCACGCCAAGGTGGCCCGGGACGCCGTACACATGGAGGACCGCGGTGACGGCGTGCTGATGTCGGTGGCCGGCCGGATCGCGGTGACCCGGCTGCTCGGCCTGTGGCTCGTCGAGGTGCACGAGAACCTGCGGGACGAGAACCATGCGCTGCGCGTCCCCCTGGGGCTTCGGGTGGGCATGCACGTCGGCCCGGTCCGGCACGACGACCGGGGCATCAGCGGACGCGCCGTCGACCTCGCCTGCCGCCTCGCCGACTCCCCCGTCGCCCGGCGACTGCTCGACGCCGAGGGGGCCGACCTCGTGCTGGTGACCTCGCAGTCCCTGTACGAGAACGTGGTCAGCGGCGGCGGCAAGTTCATCGAGCCCGCGCACTACTCCTCGGCCCGCCTGGAGCTCAAGGAGGGCGAGGTCACCGCCTGGTTCCACCTTCCCGGGCGGCCCGCTCCGGAGATCCCCGACCCGATACGGGCGTCACAGGGGTCACAAGCGTCACAGGTGTCATCTGCCGAGCCGGACGACGGTCCCACGGACTCCGAAGCCGATGGTGCTGACGTCACCGATGACGCCGACGTCCGTTACACCGTCCACGGCGACATGTCGCAGCACCACGACAACGTCTACCAACAGCCCGTCCACATCGGTCGGATCACCGGCGGCGCCGCGTCGCGGAAGGGCCGATCCGAGTGAGCGACGACCAGCAGGCGGGCGGTTCCCCCGAGGCCACGCCCCAGAAGGCACCCGAGGCCGACAACAAAGCCAGGGCCAGGGACGACCTGCCCCGTCAGGACAAGGACAAGGACAAGGCCGACAGCGGCGACGGCGACAAGGGAGACGCCGGGAACGACGCCTCCGAGCAGGAGAAGGAAAAGGAGGGGGAGAGGGAGAAGGAGAAGGAGAAGGAACGGGAGCTCGCCGCCGGGCGGTTCAAGGAGCACACCCGTGATCCTCTCGGCGAGGAGCAGGGCGAGGACGGGCCCACCGATCTCGCCGCCGCCTCGCGGACGCGTCGCGCCACCCGGATGCTGTTCGATGCCGGCCGGGATCTGCACAGCTTCGACCGCTCGTACTTCGGCAGCGCCCACATCGGCGACATCCACCTGCGGATGGACGCCCGCCAGCCCGGTGCCGGGATGCGCAGCGGCCCCGTGCCCGACGAGGAACTGCGCAGGCTCCGCCGGGTCCATGTGGAACCACAGGGGTACGTACGGCTGCGGAACGCGCTCAGCGCCCGCCGGCTGCTCGTGCTCGGCGCCGCCCCCGGTACCGGACGTACCAGTACCGCGCTCTCACTCCTCGACGAGGTCACCGTCTCCGTGGCGGCCGAGCACGGGGCCGACTCCCGGGTGCGGCGGGTCGATCCGGACGTCGAGGTCCGGCAGTTGGCCGACTCGCTGGCCGACTCCCGGGCCGGTTCCCCGGGCGGCGAGGCCGAGGAGTCGCGGCGCGGCACCGGATATCTACTGGAGCTCTCCCTCACCCGGCCCGGTGCGCTGCCCCCGGACGAGATCGACCTGGACGAGCTCGCCGCGGCCCTGACCCGGTGCGATGCCTACGCGGTGGTCGTCGTCACCGTCGGCTCGGCGGCGAACCCGCTGCTGGCCGGGCGGTACGGCATGCTCTGCCCGCCCGCGCCCACGCAGGAGCTGCTCACCACCCGGCTGCGCGAACGGCTGGAGGACCACACAGCCCGCGCGGACCACGCGGACCACGCGGACCAAGCCGCCCCCACCGCCACGACCCCGGACACCGACGCCCGGCTGGACCAACTACTCACCGACGCCGAGGAACTGGCGGGCCGCAAGGAGGTCGAGGACGCCGTAGGACTGAAGGACCTGCGCCCCGCCGAGGCCGAGCTGCTCGCGTCGCTGCTGGCCGGGCATCTGCTGGGCGAGGTCTCCCACGAGGAGCTGCTGTCCGGGTGCCGGAGCCTCGCCGCCGACCAGGCCCAGGAGTGGTTCGCCGGAGTGGACCGGGCGCTGGCCGCGCTCCCCCCGGAGGGGGAGGGGAGCGCGGGGCGGCCGGGTACGGCGGCCCTGTTCCACCCGGTGGCGTTCCGTATCGCGCTAGCCGTGCTGGGCGGGGCCTCGTACAGCGCCGTGGCGGCCGCCGCCCACCTGCTGACCTGGGAACTGTCCGTACAGTGCGACCCGGAGCACACACCGGCCCGCCCGCTGTTCTGCGACGACCCGGTCACCGATCTGGCGCTCTCGCGCGCCGAACTGACCGACGGCAAGGTCGAGGTGGCCGGTGCCGAGGTGGCGGCACGGCTGATCTGGTACCGGGGTTCCGGCCTGCCGTCCGCGGTGCTGACCGAGCTGTGGGACCGGCACTTCCCCGTCCGCGCCCCGGTCGTACGCTGGCTGCGGCTGCTCGCGGACGATCCGCGCTCCCAGGTGTGGATGCGCGGCGCGGTGGCCGCCGGGGAGCTGTGCGTACGGGACTTCGACCACGGCTACGCGGAACTCGTCCGCCCGCTCGCCGAGGCGGCCACGCCCCGCCGGAGGCTCTTCGCGGCCACCACCCTGGACCAGGCGGCCGGTCACGACTCGCACCGTGACGCCGTACGCAAACTGGTCGGCGACTGGAGCAGGCACGGCACGAAGCCGCTGCGCTGGACCGCGGCGATGGCGCTGGGTTACGGGAACGCCGCGGCCTCGACGGACGACGCCCTGGACGCCCTGGCCCGGATCGGGGTCCGCGACGGCGGGGATCAGCTGGCGATCGCCTCGTTCAACGTCGTACGGCTGCTGGCTCTCCCGGACGGGGCGGCGGTGCTGCGGCGGATGGCCGACTGGACCCAGCACAGGCAGGAGGAGTACCAGGACCTCGGTCTGGTGACCACCGTCCGGCTCGCCATGACCACGGTGGACGAGGTGCTGACCGACGAGCCGGACTCCCCGCTGGGCGAGCACGGCGACTGGCCCCTGCCGCTCGCCCTCGCCGTCACCCGCCCCGAACTCGTGCTCCCCATGGCCGACTTGATATGGACCGCGCTGAACACGGCACGGTCGAAGGACGTGGCCCTCGACGCGCTGGAGAGCCTGCTGCGGTCGGCCGTGCGGAGGGACGGCGCCGAGTGGACGCGGCCGGGGCTGGCGGCGCTGCTGCCCTCGCTGGCGGCCGGGGAGCACGACCGGCGGCGGCTGGACTGGCTGCTGCGCCGAATGATGAACGACCCGGAGAACCCGCTCCCCGACGCGCAGGCACGCGCCCTGTGGTGGCTCGCCGTCACACCACCGGAGCGGACACAGGCACAGGCACAGGCACAGGCACCGACACAAGCAGCAACACCGACCCGGACCCGGACGCGCGAGGAGGAAAGGTATGGCTGAGGACGAGGACGGGGTGGCGGCCGCCGGGCCGGGGCCCGCGGGTCCGTTCCTGCGGGAGTACCCGCCGGCCGGTGGATATCCGCCGGTGAGCGCCCAGAAGGCCTCGGTGCTGTTCTACCGGAACGGCGGCTACAGCGTGATCACCGTCGCCGGTGCCCAGCACGTCGACAAGCGGGCGCTGGCCCGGCCGCACACCGTCTGCGAGATCGCGCTCGGCACCTTCGTGACGACGCTCCAGCTGGAGCTGCCGGCCGCCGGAGGCACCACGTTCTTCAAGGCCGAGGTGGACATCCAGTGGACGGTGACCGATCCCCATCTGGTCGCCGTCGAGGTCGTGACCGATGTCGCCCAGCGGCTCACCGCCCCGGTCCTCGAACGACTGCACGAGGTCACCTCGGGCTACCGGGTGGCCGACGCCGAACAGGCCAACCGCGCCATCACACGCGAGTGCGCGGGCGGTCGCTGGGACGACCTGGGCGCCGAACTCGGCCTGCGCGTACGGCTGTACGTGCGTCTGCGGGTGGACGACCGGACGATCGAGCACGCGGAGGAAGAGCGGGCCGTGCACGCCTCGGCCAAGGTGACCCGGCTGCACCAGGACTCGTTCCGGCGCATGCTCCAGGGCGGGGAACTGGAGCAGCTCAGCTACATGCTGGCGGCGGAGCCCGAGGCGGCCAAGGACTTCCTGGAGAAGATCCGCCAGGAGGGACGACAGGACGAGCGGGAGCGCGTCGACCGGCTGTTCGACATGGTCGCCACCGGCCAGATCCAGTCCAACGACGTGGAGACACAGGCCCTGAACCTCCTCAACCAGGGCCGCCACCCCGTCCAGGGCCCCATCGGCTCGGTGCCCGCCCGTCGGCCCGCCCCGCAGCTGGAGCCGCCTGCCGCCGAACCGTTCACCCCTGACTGGGTCTCGGACGCCCCGCCCTCCCGGAGGGGACGGCAGCCCTACCCGGAACCGGGAGAGGACGCCGAGCCGGAGCCGCCGCGCCGCCGGAGACGCTCCCAGGAGGACGGATGGGCCTGGGCGGAAGAGGACTGATGACTGTCGACGGCGGGGCACGGACCTCCTCCGCCCCGGTCGCGGCGGTGCCGGACGGGGGTCAGCACCGGCAGCACGACCGGGCGGGGGAGCCGCCCGTCGCCGAACGGCCACCGAGTCCGACCGCGCCCTGACGAGCGGCGCGCCACACCCGCACCACTCGCACAACACACCCGACGCAGACAGCGCACACGACACAGACACGCACAAAGAAGCGATAAAACGCGAAATTAGGGGACGTCCGTGGGAAGAGTCAGGGGAAGACGGCAGACAGGAAGGGGCCGGGTGCGCCGCACCGCGCTCTCCGTGCTGGGCGGCGCCGCGGTGCTCGCGTCCCTGCTGGCACCCGCCGGTCATGATCCGGTGCCGGCGGCGGAGTCCGAACCGTCCTTCCCGTCGGTCAACTACGCGGTCGCCGTGGACGAGTCCGCCAGCCTCGCGCCCGAGGACATGAAGGCCGAGAAGGCCGCCGCCACACGGATCGCGCTGGGTGACGTCTCCTCGTCCTCTCATGTCACGGTCTTCGGTTTCGCCGCCGCCGAGTCCGGTGACCAGCGCGCGGTGGACCCCGTGTGCCCGCGAACCACGCTGGACGCGGCGGGCCGCAAGACGCTCGGCACGTGCATCGGCAAGCTGCGCAAGCGTGCGGAGAACGAGGGCACCGGCACCGACTTCCCGAGCGCGATACGTCAGGGAGTGCACGAACTCAGCACCGGCACCGACCCCTCGGAGCCCCGCGTGCTGTTCCTGCTCACCGACGGATACATGGACGTCACCGGCAGCCCCAAGTACGGCGACCCCGCGCACCGTGAGGCCGAGGGCGAACGGCAGTTGGAGCTGGAGCTGAAGAACGCCGCCCGGCAGAAGGTGCAGATCTGGCCGCTCGGCTTCGGCTCCAAGCCGGACAAGGAGCAGCTCGACCGGATGGCCGCCGGCGGCTACCAGAAGGGCTGCGTCGAACTGCCCTCCGCCCGCCCGAAGGCCGAGAAGGTCTCCGGGGCGAAGGATGTCGCCACCACGCTGGAGAGGATCTTCGCCGCCGCCCACTGCCTGCGCCACGAGGAGGGCCCGAGCAAGCGGCCGCCGGCCACCCTGGAGATCGGCATCTCACCGCTGGCGACCGTGGGCAGCATCGTGGTCGACAAGGGCGACCCCGAGGTGCGGATCACCTACCTCGACCCCAGCGGCGACGAGGTGCCCACGTCCGGAACGTACAAGAAGTCGCGCTTCGAGCTGGCGGGCGGCGACGGCACCGGCACCGTGGAGGCACTGAAGATCGTCGACCCGCTGCCCGGCACCTGGCGGGTGAAGGCCGAGGCTCCGGAGGGACACCGCTCCCTGCCCGTCGCCGTCAGCGTGCTGTGGCAGGGCGAGCTGCGCGGCGCCATCACCATGGACCCGCCGTCACCGCAGGCCGGGGAGAAGGTCACGGTGACCATGCGGTTGCAGACGCGCGAGGGCTACGAGATCAAGGACCCGCGCGACTACGCCGGGCTGCGCGTGCGCAGTGAGCTGAGCGGGGACGGTTTCAGCCCGCTGGCGCTGAGCCTCACCGACGACGGCAAGGGGCCCGACAGCGAGGCCAGCGACGGTTCCTTCACCGGTTCCGTCGAGATCCCCGAGAGCGCCGACGGGGCGCTGAAGGTGAGCAGCACCCTGACGGCCTCGGGGCTGAGCGCCGACACCCGCAGCGAGGGCGGCCAGGTCGCGCCCGGTGCGCTGCCCGTCACCACCGCGCTCGACCTGCCCACCGCGGACACCCACCCCGGCGGTACGGTCACCGGCACCCTCGCCGTCACCAACACCAGCGACACCGCGCACACCCTGCGGCTGTCCGTCGCCGACCTGCGGCCCGGTCTGCTCTCGGTCACCCCGGCCGGGATCGAGGTGAAGCCCGGCGAGTCCGGCACCCGGAAGGTGACGGTCGAGGTCGCCCCCGAGGACGTCTTCGGCGACCGCCTCGGCGGCGACGGACTGCGGCTCGCCGGCACCGTCACGGTCGTCGACACCACCGACGACGACCGGACGCTCGTACGATCCCCGCTCTCGGTGCGGGTGACGCCGGAGCCCGGGGTCTGGGACAAGTACTGGTGGGCGTTCCTGCTCGCCGGTCTGGCGGTCGCGGTGGTCACCGCTGCGGCCCTCGCGTGGGTACGGCTGCGCCGCGCCCGCAGGGACCCGTACGGCCTCGTACTGCGGCTGGTCTCCGAGGAGGGCGATGTCCTCGGCGAGCACGAGGCCGGACACGGGCACAAGCAGTGGTACGAGTTCGCCGTCGTCGAAGCCCACCTGAACCCGCGTATCGAGCGGCGCGCCCACGGCCCGTACGCCGTCCGGCGCAACCCCGAGGGCGGGGCGGTCCTGCGCAAGCGGGGCGGCGGGCGGACCCCGGTTCCCGCCCGTGGCCAGGTCCCGCTGACCGACACGCTGAGCCTGGCCCTCGGTGAGGAGACCCGCACTCCGAAGGGCCGCCGACGGCCGCCCTCCGCGGGGCCCGCCGCGGCCCCCGTCGGCGGCCCTTCGACCGGTCCCGGTGGGGGCGGCGGGAGCCCCTACGAGTCGTACCTGTGACGCGCGGGGGAGGGCGGGCCGACGCGTCACCGGCTCGCCCGACCCCCGACGCACCACACCACGCAACACCGCGTCACACAGCGACGTGCCCATCGCACCCCACCGCGGCCGTCGCGCCGCACGCACCCCACGGACGTACCGAGCACGAACCGGCGGCCCCCGGCGGCCGCGCAAGCGGGGAGGAAACCCATGAAGATCTTCCAGCCGATGCTCTTCGTCGGCCTGGGCGGCACCGGTGGCCTGGTCGGCGCCGAACTGGAACGCAAGCTGCGCGGCGAGCTGTGCGGCCCGGACGGCACCGCGCTCAGCCGGCTGACCGGCCACGCCCCCTACCAGCTGCCCGACTGCCTCCAGTTCGTGTACGCGGACTACAGCGAGTCCGACCTCCAGCGGCTGCCGCAGTTCAACGTGGACCCGTCGCTGCGGCCCGCGTACGCCCGTACCTCCAGGGCCACCCACAACCTGCTGCCGAACTTCGACAGTTCACCGGAAGTGACCAAGATGCTCCGGGCGAGCCTGCGCGAGGAGGTCGCCGACTGGCTGCCGCCGCGCATCGACGAGCCGAAGGTCACCCCGCTGCGCAACGGCGCGGGCCAACTGCCCACCGTCGGCCGCGCCGCCCTGTTCGCCACGCTCCGGCACAGCCTCGCCCCCGTCCTGGAGCCGCTCCTCCAGGCGATCGACGCGATCGCCAAGTCGGCCGGTGAGCTGAGCGAACTCGGCGGCGGCAAGGTCAACGGCTGCGACGTGTTCGTCGCCTTCTCGGTGGCCGGGGGCACCGGCGCCGGGATCTTCCTGGACTATCTGCACCTGATCAACCACGCCTTCAAGCTGCGCCGCTTCGACGGCGTGAAGATCTACCCGCTGGTCGTGATGCCGTCGTCGTTCTCCTCGGCCACCGGCGGCGGGCGGGAGGCGGACCTCAACGCGGCCCGTGCGCTGGTCGACCTGTTCCGGCTGGTGGACACGCAGAACGCGCCGTCGGAGGGCGCGGAGATCGGCGACCTCGACCACCACTCCGGGCTCGGCATCCGCTATCCGGGCACGACACCGGTCCGGCTGCGCACCGGCATCCTGCCCACCGGGTTCCTGTTCAGCCCGACCGCTGGCATCCGCCCCGACGACCTGCGCCGCTCCATCGTCTCCCTGGTGATGTCGCTGATCGGCACCGAGCTGGGCGACAGCCGCCCCCGGGGCCGTACGACGGCGACCGACGACGACTTCCAGACCTTCGCCGCCAGCTTCATCAACCGGGGTGTGCAGCGCGGCTCGGTGTCCCCCACCGGGATCGGCCGGCAGGGCGTCTCCACCAGCCTGGTGGCCTCCATGACCGCCCCGATGGACCAGCTGGCCGACCTGGTGGCCGGCCGGCTGCTGCGGGAGGCGGTCACGGATCTCGTGGGGCGGCCGCGTACCGGGCTGCGGGACAACGCCGTACCGCTGATCCGGCAGCTGTTCGCCGACTCCCACCTCGAAGAGCTGTGGGAGCGCAGGCAGTTGGACGTTCCCGAGCCCGATCCGCTGCCGCGCGGCGGCAAGGCCATCGAGCTGGCGCTGAGCGAACGGATCGCGGACATGCAGCGGCAGCTGTCCAGCCTCAGAGCCGTCGCCGACCGTCAGACCGCCACGATGGCCGACCGTTTCGCGCCGCGCGCCGCCATCGACAAGCTCCTCCAGACCGTGGACCCCTTCCTCGCCGAACGCATCGTCAGAGGCGTACCGGACAGCGACGAGCAGATCGCCCGGCTCGGCTTCCTCGGCATGCTGGACCACCGCTCCCGTCACCCCCAGCGCCCGCCGGGGGTGACGGAGCAGCCGCCCAAGACCCCCCGGATCAAGGGCCGGCTGGCCGGTGTGGCACCGGCCCGCTGGGGCGACGACGACGTACAGGCGGCGCTCCAGGAGCAGGACGCCTGGTACCAGTGGCGCAGCCGGACGGTGTGGCACGAGGCCTGGCGGGAACAGCAGCAGCACTGGCAGCCCCAGGCCGACACGGCCGGGGCCGACCTCGGGCGGCTGGTGAACGCCTTCCGCATCCACAGCGACCAGGAGCGCAAGGTCTCCGCGCAGAAGGGCCTCGAACTGTACGAGGACCGCACCGGCATCTCGTACCTGCTGCCGCCGCAGCGCACCCTCAACCACTTCTACGAGGACGTCGTCACCCGGCTCATCCGCAGGGAGGGCCTGCGCGAGCACGACGACGAGGCCGCGCTGCTGCTCAAGCTGGTCGGCGGGGACACCTGGCGCACGGTCCACACCCTCAGCCGCCGCAACCCGGACGGCGCGGTGGCGAACGTCAAGGCCCAGCTGGAGGGCCGCATCACGCGGCTGTTCGCCGAGAGCGGCGAACACCTGGAGGAACGCCCGCTGCTGCCGGCCATGAGCACCCTGCTGGCCGCCGCCGCGGGCGACGCGGACGCCGCCGACCAGGTCAGCAAGGAGGCGCTCGACCTGTTCAGCCGCAAACTGACCGGGCTGCTGCCGGTGGGCTTCACCCCCGAGGGCACCGGGCTGCTGCGGGCCCTCGTCACCTATCCGCGCGTGCAGGCCGTGGAGGAGGTGGAGGAGTTCCTCGGCAAGACGCTCCGGCTGCCCTCGGACGCCCAGAAACCCGTGGAGTACCGGGGAGTGGAGAGCGACTCGATCACCGTGGTGCTCTTCCGCAGCGAGATGAGCCTCACCCAGGTGCCCGAGGCCCGCAAGGTGCTGCGCCAGTGGGCCAGGGCGAAGGACTCCGAACAGGCGCAGGACGTCCTGCGGTGGCGTCAGCGGCTCGGCTTCCGCGACAGCTGGATGGTCAGCGGCGAGGAGGACCGCCGGGTCATCCTGCACCGGCTGCTGTGCTGCATGTGGAACGGCCAGGTGGACGTCGTCGACGGCGAGACGGCGTCCCCGGACCGGGTCCGGCTGCGGCTGTTCCCCGACAAGGGCCCCCAGGTGCCCGGCGTCCGGCTGCGGCTCGTGGACTTCCCCGGCGGCGTGTCGAGCTGGGCGGAGCTGCTGCGTTCGTACGAACGCTGGACCGTCCTCGACGACGAACGGACCGTCGAGGACTACTGCCGTGAACTGATGAGGGCCCAACCGCTGGGCCTGACGAGGAACGGCAGCGAACCGGACCCCCTCTTCGTCGAACTCGTCGAGAAGGTCGCCCCGCGCCAGCTGGAGCTGCTGGCGGACCGCCGCAGGCGCGGCGGCGAGCGGGTCGAGGGATGGGTACGGCCGCTGTGGGAGTTCTGGGCCGAGACCCTCCCGGCCGCCCTGGACACCGAGTTCGCCGACCAGCGCGCCGTCCAGCCGACCCTGCGCACCCTGCTCGAACACGTCCGCGGCGGCACCCCGGAGCCACGCGTCCGCCCGGAACTTCCCGAGGCCCGGCGCGCCCTGCCCGACGAGGACGACTGGGGGACCGCGCCACGCTCCACGGAGGGGTACGGGGGCGACGAGTACCGGGAGGACGAGTACCGGGTCGTCGGCGGCGCCGACGAGCGCGGGGGGCGCATGTCGGCGGACGAGTTCGACGAGAAGTACGGCGTCGGACGCGGCGACCGGCGGGACGGGGACGGGCGGGACGGCCTGAACGGGGGGAGGGGGCGCCGCTACGACCTGGGCGCGACGTACGACGAGAACAAGCGGGACGACCTGAACAGCAGGAACGGCCGCCGCTACGACGTCGACGACACGTACGGCGACAGCCGCCGTGACCGGGGGGATGAGGACAAACGGGACGACCTCGGCGAGCGGCCTCCGGCGCCGTGGGACGAGCCCGGTGACCCGGCGCCGTACGACCGTGCCGACGACCGCGACCGTTCCCGTCGTAACCCCTGGGACGGTGACGCGCAGTGAGTACGCACGACGACTTCGGTGCCGTCATCCATCTGGACCTGCGGGTAGGGGCGGCGGAACTCGACACCCCCGCCGCCCTGCGGGCCAGAGTCGCACGGCAGTTGGGCCGGGCCGGGCTGCCGGAACCCGACGACCCGCTGTTCCTGGTGGTCGACACCCCGGCCGGGCTCACCGACCACCAGCGGCAGTACGAACTGCTCACCGCCTACCGGGCCGTGGGCGAGGTCAGGCTCCTGGTCCTGCTCGTGGGCAGCGCGCCCGGCTCGTACGCCGGTGAGGACGAGGCGTTCCAGCCCGACCGGCGGCTGGTGCGGCCCTCGGTGCTGCGGGCCTCCGGCGCGGCGCTGCTGTGGGCGGGCGACCTGCGCTCGGCCCGTACGGCGCTGGAGCAGCCCACTCCCGACGACCCGGACGCGCTGGCGGTCCTGGTGGACGTGCTGTCGGTCCCGGACGTCTACCTGCGGGTGCTCCAGGACCTCGGCTCGCTGCCCGACGCCGTCGGCGCGCCTGGGGTACGGCTGCTGGAACAGGACCTGCCGCCGGAGGTGCGCGACCGGGCCTGGCGCGACGCGCTCACCCGGTTCGCGGGCGAGGACACCGAACTCGCGCCCACGGTGAACGTCTCCTCCGGAGCCGACCTGCCGGAGCCGCTACGGGGGCTGGTGGCGGGCCGGGGCGGCGGCCGGGACCGGCGGCACCGGGAGCCGGGCGGGGTGGCGGACGACACGTACCTCGCCTGCGCCGAGGCCCTCGGCCACGCCGAGGACGCCCTGACCGGGCTGCGCGCCCTGCCCGGCCTGCTGCGGCCCTCCCGCCGCGAGGCCTTCGAGGCGGACCTCGACCAGGCCCGCCAAGCCCTCGACGACTACCGGGACCTCGTCGGCACGGCCCTGCGCAGCGGCGGCGGCTCCAGCACACCACCGTCCACCGCCGAGGCCGCGGCCCACCTCACCGCCCTCGGCCTGCGCGTGCCCTCCGCCGACGGCGTGGGCGAGCGCATCGGCGATGGCCTGCGCGAGTTCGCCGGGAAACTGCTCGGGCAGGGGCTCGCCCTGCGCTCGGTGGCCCAGCGCTTCACGGGGCTGGCCGGGCGGGTGGAGCCGGTACCGGGGTCCGCGCTGTTGCCGAGGCTGGAGGGGTATTCCGCGGAGGCGGTGGCTTGGCGGGCTGGGGTGGGGGGTGGTGCGGGAGGCCGTGCGGGGGGTCGTGCGGGGCTCGGCGCGGGCATCGACACGGGAGACCATGCAGGGCTCGGCACAGGGAGCGATGCAGGGCTCGGCACGGACTTCGGCGCGGGCAGCCGTGCGGGGTTCGGCGCGGGAAACCCCGCAGGATTCGGCGCGGGGATCGGTACGGAGAGCGGCGTAGAAACCGGCGCGGGCATCAACACGGGGAACCGTCCGGGGTTCGGCGCGGGGGGCCGTGCGGTGCACGGCTCCAGGGCGGCCGACTCGGCAGCAGGGTCGGTGGCCGGGCAGAGGCTCGGGTCCGCGACGGCCGGATCGGCGGCCGCGTCGGCGGCCGGATCGGTCGCCGGGGCACTGGCCGGATCGGCGGCGGGCCCGGTCGCCGGGGCGGCGCCCGCCGCCGTGGCCGGGCCGGTCGCCGCAGCCCTGGCCGGGCTGTTCGGTGCGCTGTGGCAGGGGCCCTTCCTCGTACTGGCGGTCGCCGTCCCGCTGGTGTTCTTCGGCATGGCGAGGCTCGGGGCGTCCCGGCTGCGGGGTGCGGGCCGCCCCGGTCGCTGGGCCGTGGCGCCCCAGGTCGCGGCATGGGGCGGCGCCCTGGCCGGGGCGGTGGTGGCGTACGCCACCGAGCCCCCGCTCTGGCTGAGCGCCACCGGCCTGCTGCTGGGCCTGGGCGTCGCGGCGGAGACGGCGCGGCGGCTCTGGCGGGCGGCGGCGGACTCCTGGGCCCCGGGTCACGCGACCGCCGCGCTCCGGCGGGCCCTGGACGGGCTCGACGCCCTGCTGGCCGAGGCGGTCCGTGAGCACTGGGCCGTCGAGGAGCGCCTGTACTGCGCCGACGCCGCCCGGTCCGTCGCCGGCGTACTGCGGGCGACGGCCGCCGCCGCGGAGGCCGAGGCGGCGCCCGAGCCGAAGCGGCCCACGGCCAACGGCACGTACGGCGTGCACGGCGCCGAGGCGACCGCCGCGGACGACTGGCTCTCCAGCACCTCGGCCCTGGAGACGGACGCCTTCGCCGTATCCGGAGGCAGTTACGAGGGATACGACGGATACGACGGGGACTCCGAGGACGACAACGACTGGGCAAGCGCGTACGCCTGGCAGGACGGCCCCTCCTGGGACGAGCCCGCCGAGCCCACCGGACCCGTCACCTCCCCAGAGAAGAACAACCCCGCCGGGGCTCCCCGCTGGCTGGACCGGGAGACCGGCGAGGGAGGGCCGGAACTGGTCGCCACCCTGGCCGGCGATCTGACGGACGCCGCCCTGGTGGCGATGGCCCCCTACTGGGGTGCCGTCGAACGCGGCCAGGCAGGCACCCTCGCCGTCCGGCGCACCGAGGAACGGGTCCGCGAGCTGCTGTCGACGGCCCGCCGTCACCTGCAGCACAACGGCGTACTGGCCCCGCCCCCGTTCGCCTCCGACCGCCGTACCCGAGCCATCTCGGCGAACCTGCTCGGAACCGACTCGCGCCGGCTGGCCGAACTGGTCGGCACGGAGGCCGACCAGCAGGCCGTCGTGCAGTTGTCCTCGCCCGAGCAGAGCGCCCTGCTCGACCGCAACCCGGCGGCCGCGGTGTGGATCAGATTCGCCCCCGGCGCCGTACGCGACGAGGTCGAGAAGGCCTGGCGGACGACTGGTTCGGTGCAGCCCGAGGAGGCGCTGTGGACCTCGTCGGGACGGTACGCCGGTCTGCTGCGGCTCACCCCGCTGCGGATGGGCGTGGTGGACACCGTCCGGCCCCGCCAGAACGCCGACCCCGACCACCGGACGGACGCGTACGACCAGACGGACACGTACGAGCGAGGGGACGGCGACCGCTGGTGACCCGCATGGCCCACATCCCGCGCCCCAACCCCGTACCCCCACCCCCTTCCTCCTCCCCCTCTCCCACCCCCGCACTCCCGCACGAACGAAAGGACGGCGACCACCGGTGACCAGCCCTCAGCCGGGTGACGCGAAGCTCGCGTTCACCGTCCCCTCGGGGCGGCGCCGCGTCGCCCAGGCCCGCTTCGGCCGTGAGTCCCGCCGCGATCCGCTGCTGCCCCAGCTGATCCGCAACGCCCTGCTCGACGACGGGCGGCAGCCGTGCGTCCAGGTACGCCTGAACACCACCGACGCCGCCAACCCGGCGGCCCGCGCACTGCTGGACACCGAGGCGGGCACCGCCCTGCAGCTGCACCGGGTGCTCGACGGCACGGAGTACGCGGCGCTCTTCCCAAGGCTCATCGGCTACGAGCCGGACGCGGCCGAGCCCTTCCTCCTGTACGCCGCACCGCGCGGCACCGCCACCGCGCGGACCCATGTGATGTCCGCGACCGACCAGCGGGTCTTCACCCGTGACCTGATGCTGGCCCTGTGCCTGCTGGACAGCCAGGGCCTGGTGCCGCGCGGCATCTCGCCCGGCACCGTTCTCTGGGACGGCACCTCGGCCCAGCTCTGGGGGCTGGAGGCGGTGACCCGCGTCGGGCAGCCGAGGAGCCGGTGGGGCCGGGCGCCCTACTGCTCGCCCGAACAGCGCCGGGGCGAGGGGCTCGCCGACTCCCGGGACGCGGTATGGAGCGCGGCCCAGGTGCTCTACCAGCTGGTGACCGGGCGCCCCGGCCACCCCGACCGGGCACCCGCCGACCTCGGCGAACACCGGGTGCTCGCCGAGACGCTGCGGGGTGCCTTCGCCCCGCGGGCGGCGACCCGGCCGACGCCCGCCCAGTTGCTCGACCTCCTGGCGCCGGGTGCCGCCCGACGCGTCACGCTCACCGCGCCCGCCGACGAGACGCACCCGCACCGGGAGGCGTTCGAGCAGGCGCTGAACCTCAAACGCCAGGCCCCCGTCGCCCAGCCCGGCAACGAACCCTCGATGGCTGCCGGGTCGTCTGCCGAGCGGGGCAACGGCGAGGTGCTCTGCCCGTACTGCCTGGAAACCATCCAGCTCGACGTCACCTCGCTCTACGTCACCGACAGCAAGAAGCAGTACCGGCCGCTGGACGTCTCGGGCATCGGCAACCCCCTGCGTCGGCAGGACGTCATGCGCGGCGCCGTCCAGAAGTGCACGGCGGACCGGGACTTCCCCGAGCACTTCATCCCGGTGCCCTACCTCAGCTACGGCCGCCCCCTGACCGTCGCGATGGTCGGCCAGTCCTCCACCGGCAAGAGCCATCTGCTGACCCAGATGATCGCGGAGATCACCGACGGCGGCCTGGAGCCGTTCGGCCTGAAGTGGCAGTCCGTCAACCCGGAGCAGCACGCGCGGTTCGTACGGGAACGGGTGCAGCCCCTGCGGGGCGGCAAGGTCCTCGACCACACCGGCGCCCTCGGCCTGGACGGCTTCGCCCGCTTCGTGGAGTCCCTCCTGATCAGCGACGCCCACGGGCAGGTGCGCCCGGTCGCCTTCTTCGACCTCGGCGGCGAGGACCTCGTACGCACCGACGCGGCACTCCGTTTCCTGCTCGGGATCGACGCCCTGGTCTTCGTCGTCGACCCGGTGCTGGCGCTCCCGCTGCCGCAGCTGGACCACGCCAGGGAACGCTGGGGTGTGGAGGTCAACCGGGACGGCGACCTCGCCTTCGCCACCGTCCTGGACCGGCTGCCGAAGAACGGCCCCTATCTGGACGTGGCGGCCACGATGGTGCTCGGCAAGGCGGACCTCCTGCGGTTCCGGCCCCCCGTCGACCGGTGGCTGGGCCGGGCACCGGCCACCTCCCTCGACCCCGCGCTGATGCTGGAGGAGAGCCGGGACGTCCACGGGCTGCTCCGCCACCACGCCGGCCAGGCATGGCTGCGCCCCTTCGACGCGATCCGCCGCTGCACCCTGCACGTCGCGTCGGCCACCGGCGGCCAGGAGGACCACGGCCGCTACCCGGCGGGGGCGGAACCCCGGCGAGTGCTGGAGCCGCTGCTCGCCCTGCTGGCCATGCACGGGCTGATCGAAGTACCGGGCGGCGCCGAGGCGTTCGCCGGGGGAGAGGCACCGGCGTTCGAAGCGGTGCCGTCGGGTGCGGCCGAAGAATCCGGGGGAACTGTGGGACCTGCCGGACCTGTGGGAGGGAAAGCGAAGTGAGCGACTTCCAGGACTGGAGCCCGGCCTCCGCGGGGCCGGGCGGTGGCGGCGGGCCCGACGGCGGCTCGGTGGACCAGATCGTCTTCCGCTGGGACGGCAACCAGGGCCGCCAGGGCACCGGCATGAAGGCCGTCGCCCACTCCTGCCCGGCCGAGCGCGCCGAGGAACTGGGCCGGGAACTGGGCCCGTTGCTGTGGGTGTCCGGAACGGGCGCCGCACGCCCCAGCGTCGTACGCGTCCTGTCCCGCGACGGCGCCGTCATGCTCGTCCAGCGCCGGCCCACCACCGACCGGTCCGGCCGGCCCAGCACGGTCAGCCATGTCCTGGTCGGCGACCCCGGAACCCTCAAGACCCGTCAGTGTCTCGCCCTCTCGTACGGCGGCTGGGGCCGCCAGGAATCCGCCGAGACCGCCACCGGCGAGCAGGACATGGTCGAGTGCGCGACTCTCGACGCACTGGCACGCAGCCGACTGCCGGACATGCTGAAACGGCTGCCGGAGGTCGAACACGCGCTCATCCTCGTCACCGCCGAGTGGCTGCGCGACCCCACCCAACACGTCTCCCTGCTCACGGAGGAGAAGGCCCAGCCCGGCTGGCCCGACCGCGACAGGGCGCCGCTGCTCTACCTGGGACTCTTCCTCCTCTTCGGCCCCTGGCTGAACCAGGAGTGGACCTTCGCCACCTACGACACGGTGGACACCCACCCCCTGCGCCTGACCTGCGTCCCCCACTGGGAACCGGACACCGGCGGCTCCGCCCCCCTGGCCCGCCTCATGAACCGCACACCGGCCAGCCCCCGCTTCGAACACAGAGCAGCGGCCCGGCTGGTGGAACACCTCCTCGCCCACCCGGGGAACGGCCGCCCCGGCGTCCCCCAACTACTCCACGACCTCCCCAACGGCGCAACCCTGCCCTGGCAGCGGCGAAGCGCCCTCCTCAAACAAATCCTCAGCCCCGACCGCCGCCCCGCCACGGCCCCGACCCCAGAACGGACCGAGGCGACGAGCACCCAGCACACGGAGCCGCATGGGGAGGGCCCCCCGAAACCGCATCCGCAGCCGCACCCTCACTCGAACACGCACCCAGAACCACATTCGGAGCGGCACCCAGCCCCGTACCCACATCCGTCTCCATCTCCGTCTCCGTCTCCGTATCCGTCTCCGCACCCAGAGCCCGCCCCTCGGACTTCTCCCCCAACCGCTCCCCCGCCGACGCCTCCGCACCCCCACCCGCCACTCGCCCACGAGCCGTACACACTCCACCGGGACCTGTGCCGCCACCAACGCGGAAACGGCATGCAACACAGCCTCCTGGTCGCGCAGTTGCGCGAACTCCCCGACGACGTGCTCCTACGCGAACTGCGCACCGGCGAGCTGCCGCCGGCCTCCGTGGACCTGCTCCTGAACGAGCTGGGAAACCAGGACCGCGTCCAACTGCGCCACCCGGACATGCAGCACGAGCTGTGCGCGGAAATGCTCCGCAACAACCTGTACTTCACGCCGTACGGACAGAGCGCGGAACCCGTCTCAAGGACGGCCATGGCCAACCGCGCGGCCGACATCTTCGCCTGGGCCGTCGCCCCACTGGCGCGGGACGAACGCTATCTGCTCGACCTGCGGGAGCTACTGCACCGCATGAGCCTCGACCGCGACCCCGCCGCCGGCAACTGGCTCCAGCAGAGCATCATCACCCCGGCGCACCGCCAGGCCCCCGACCTGCCACCCGTCATCTGGCAACAGCTCCTGCGAGACCTGCTCAGCAAGACCGACAGACCGCCCTCCCCACCCCAGACACCCACGGCATCCCCGAACACCCCCACCACCGCCGGACCGGAACCGCCCACCTTCGGGTCCCGCCTCTCCGAGCAGCTGAACAACCCGGGCTGCGTGATCGGGGCGGCCTTCGGCCTGATCACCGCCGTACTCATCACGATCGTGCTGCTCTTCGTATGACGTACGCTCCGTCCTCCCCTCGGTGGATGAGGAGGCCTGCGCCGTGGAGCGGCGGGCTGTGTGTTCGGCGCGGGCAGGCCGATCGAGGGGACGCCTCGGCCGGCCCAGTGCAAGCCGAGGTGCCTTGGACACTCGTTCGCACTGCCGACGGGGTGCCCGCGCACAAGGCGGCAGCCATGTCAGGCGACGGTGTACTCCGCGTCCCCAAAGTCCGCGACCACACGCAGCCGACCGCCGAGCGCTTCCACATAGGCTCGGAGGGTCGCGACCTCGGCGCGGTCCAGTTCGCCGTGTTCGATCGCGGAGACGCGAGGTGCTGAGACTCCCATGTGCAGGGACAGTCCACGGATGCGGTGATCGGCGTCGACGCGCATGGATGTGAAGTGTCCGTACGACGTCAGTGCCAGGGGGGAGCAAGTCCTCGGCCGTTGCGAGCTGTTCGTTCGGTTTCGCCATGTCGCCCAGCATGTCAGCACGGACCCGGCACTCGGCACCCGAAAGCTAGTTACTGACGGGTAAATTTCGCCAGGACTTCATTACTCCCTCCCCTCACTCCTGCTGTTCGCCAGTCATCAACCGGACGCACTCGGTGACCGCCAAGGCGTGTGCCATCAGCCCTGCCATCGACCTCGGAGAGGCGGGTTCCGTCCCCAGCGGCAGGGCGTCCGTCTGCACTTCCGCATCTTTCGCGGTAGAAATCAGAGTGCAGTCAGAGTATGGTCTGAGTATGGGTATCGCGCACTTGGCATTCGAATCGGAAGCCGTCACGTTCACCGATCTGTCCCGGAACCCGAAGGCCGTGGCAGCCAGGGCTGCCGCCCTGGGATGTCTGCGCATCACGCACCGGGACGCGCCCGATATGGTGCTGACCACGGCCATACACGCAGAGCGCACCGAGGAAAACCTGACCACTGCGTCCCGGCTGTTCCTTGCCTTGCTGAAGCAGGACGACGGCGCCAAGTCGCTCCTGCTCGCGCTGCCCGAGGTGTTCCCATGGGTGCGTCACCTGGACGGCGAGGAGATCCGAGAATTCACTGTTGAGCTCTTGGACGCCCTGTCCGATGCCGCTGAGCTGGGTACCAGGGAGGCTGTGCACCGAGCGATCATCTCGTGGCGAGCGACCGCCCGCATCAACGCCGACCCTGACCAGCTCGGGGAAGCACTCCGTCCGCTGGGTGACGTCGATCTCGGCCCGGTCGAGGTGCACGAGTGAGTCCGAAGAAAGGCGATCGGGTCAGCGTCCCCCCGCTGAGCGGCTGGAACGTCATCCACGGAACGACGGAGGCCGCGACCGGTTGGGAGGAGCTGTGCCGGGTGGCGCTGCCGAACGCGCATCGCTGTCTGGAAGCCCTTCGCACAGACCCGCTGTCGCGTGCCAACTGGAACCGTCAGCACCAGCTTCGCGGCAGGCACGCCACCAGGGAATGGAAGGGCACCGAACTGGAGCAGTGGGAGTACGAGATCACCAGCGGCGGCCGGGTCCGCTACCTGGTCAGCCCGGATACCTCGACTGTGATCCTGGTGTACGCCTCCCCGCGACACCCGAAAGACACCGAGTAGTCTCCGTCGCTCCAAGTGGCTGCAAGGCGGGGTGTGGGCCTCGACCTCCCGACCTCCCCGACGGCCGCGCCGGCCCGGGCTGCACCGGCGCGGCCGTCGGGGTACGTCAGCCCCGCGGCTCCCGCACAACCGCCACCTCACCCGGCGGAACCGTCACCGAACCGCCCGGCACCGGCTTCCCCGACAGCAGTTCCACACCGTCGGCGGCCACCTCGACCTCGCCGCCCCGGCCGCCGTGGTCGATCAGGAAGAGGTAGTCGGCGTCCTCGCCCCGGCGCCGGGCCACCTCGATGCCCTCGGGGGCCGTACGGACGGGCTCGACGCCCGCCTCGGAGCGCATGCGGGTCAGGAGGGTGGTGAGGGTGGCCGGGTCGGGGCGGGTGGCCAGGTACCAGGCGGTGCCCGCGCCGTACGCGTGGCGGGTGACGGCCGGTACGCCGGTCAGGGGGCCGTCCGTGTACGACATGACCGCCTGCGCCCCGGCCAGGTGCACGCGCTCCGACCACAACGTGGCCGTGCCGCCGCCCCCGTCCAGGCCGAGGGACTCGCCCGGCAGCAGCGGGAAGAGCTCGTCGGTCCGTACGCCGAGGGCCTCGCGGAACGCGCCCGGGTAACCCCCCAGCCGTACATGGGCGTTCTCGTCCACCATCCCGCTGTGGAAGCCGACCGCCAGCGTGCCGCCGCGCTCCGCGAAGCCCGTCAGGTTGGCCGCGCCCGCCTCGTCGACGAGGTAGAGGCTGGGGGCGAGGACCAGGCGGTACGCGTCCAGCTCCGCGTCGGGGCGTACGAAGTCCACCGCCACGCCCGCGCGCCAGAGCGGCTCGTACCAGTCGCGTACGAGGTCCTGGAAGCGCACGTTCTCGCTCGGCTGGGAGGGCAGCTCCATGGCCCAACGGGCGTTCCAGTCCCAGACGATGGCGACCTCGGCCGTGCCCGTGCTGCCGCGCACCTCCGCCAGCGCCTTCAGGTCCGCGCCCAGACGCACCACGTCACGCCAGATCTGGCTGTCCGTGCCCGCGTGGGGCAGCATCGCCGAGTGCCACTGCTCGGCGCCCGCCTTGGCGGCCCGCCACTGGAAGTACGCGACACCGTCGGCGCCGTGGGCCACATGGGACAGGGCGTTGCGGTGCAACTCTCCCGCGCGCTTCGCCCGGTTCACCGGCTGCCAGTTGACCGCACCCGTCGAGTGCTCCATCAGCAGCCACGGGCCGCCCGCCAGCGAGCGCACCAGGTCGCCGCTGAGCGCGATGTCGATCTCGGACTCGGGGTCGGCGGACTGGAGGTAGTGGTCGTTCGACACCACGTCCAGCTCCGGGGCCCAGCGCCAGTAGTCGAGGGCGTCGAAGTTGTACATCACCATGAAGTTGGTGGTGGCGGGGATGGCCGGGGCCGCCTCCCGCAGCACGTCCCGTTCCGCCGTGTACAACGACAGCAGCTCGTCCGAGCAGAAGCGGCGCCAGTCCAGCTGGTGGGTGGGGTTGGGGACGGCGCCGGTGGGGCGGGGCGGGAGGATCTCGTCCCAGTCGTAGTACCACTGGCTCCAGAAGGTGGTGCCCCAGGCGTGGTTGAGGGCGGCCAGATCGTCCTCGTACTTCGTCCGCAGCCAGCGCCGGAACGACGCGGCGCTCTCGTCGCAGTAGCAGGCCGCGTTGTGGCAGCCGTACTCGTTGTGGACGTGCCACATCGCCACGGCCGGGTGGTCGGCGTACCGGTCGGCGAGGACGCGGGCGATGCGCAGGGCGGCCTCGCGGTAGGCCGGGCTGGACGGGCAGAAGGTCTGGCGGCTGCCGTACGACAGGGTCCGTCCGTCGTGGTCCACCGGGAGCGCCTCGGGGTGGGCCCGGAAGAACCAGGCGGGTGGCGCGGCAGTCGGGGTGGCCAGGTCGGCGGCGATTCCGCCCGCGTGCAGCAGGTCCAGAATCCGGTCCATGCGCGTGAAGTCGTAGACGCCCTCGGACGGTTCGAGCAGCGCCCAGGAGAAGATGCCGACGCTGACCATGGTCACCCCGGCCTCGCGCATCAGCCGTACGTCCTCGGCCCAGACCTCCTCGGGCCACTGCTCGGGGTTGTAGTCGCCGCCGTACGCGATACCCGGGACGGACAGGGAACGGCTCATCGGTCAACTCCGGACAGAAGGCGACGAGTTGTGGTCACACCCCACTCGTCGAGGGACAACAGACGGTCACTGGACGCCATCAGGCCGCCCGTGGACTCCACGTGGGCGGCCCAGCGTTCACGGGTCTCGACGGCCGGGCGGGCCATCAGGCAGTCGGGGTCGTTGATCCAGAGGCGGCCGTGCTGCCACTGGCGTCCGACGCCGGTGAACTCGGCCGGGTCCTGGCCGGGCTGGCTGTAGTCGTCGGCCTGGGGGCGGCGGTGCGGGGCCGTGTCGGGGCTCACGCGCATGGCGTCGAAGAGCCCGATGGAGGGGAGGACGGGCGCGCCGCAGCCGAGCAGGTACGCGTCCGGGCCGATCGCATCGCGGATCAGCCCGATCCCCGCCCGGTACGCGGACAGGGCGTCCGTGCCGGAGTGCCGGGCGCCGTCCAGGGCGCCCGCGTACAGGAAGTCGACCTTGAAGTAGTCGTAGCCCTCGGAGCGGAGGGTGGCGAAGACCTCGCGCAGATACGCCGCCGCGTCCGGGTGCGTGGTGTCCAGGACGTACAGGTCGTGCCCCCAGTTGCGGCCCGCGTGCAGGGGCGCGCCCCCGGCGTCCCGTACGAGCCACTCGGGGTGCTCGGCGGCGAGCCGGCTCGACGGGTCCACCAGGAACGGTGCCGTCCAGATGCCCGCCCGGCGGCCGGCCGCCCGGATGCGGTCCGCGATCCCCGCGCGGGAGCGGAAGCGGCCGGAGAGGCTGAGCCAGTCGCCGAGGGCGGACTGGTAGCCGTCGTCGATCTGGACGACGTCGATGGGCAGGTCGAGGGTGTCCATCGCACGGAGGTTCTCGTGGATGTCGTCCTCGGTGACCTCGGTGAAGTACTCGTACCAGGAGCACCAGACGGTCGGGGCGGGGCTCGGGGCCGGAAGGCCGAGGCCCTCGGCCCACTCCGCCAGGACCGCCTGGATGCCGCCGGTGTGCGTGAACTCCTTCACCGGCCCGTCCGCGCTGATCTCGGCGAGGGTCCCGGCGGCGCCCCCGTCCCGCACCACCAGCCGGATGGACGGGACTTCGGTGTACGGGTCCGCCGCAGCCCACAGCCGCACCGGCGAGCCGTCGCCCGGGTCGAGCGCGAGCAGCCCCTCCCCCTGGAAGGTCCCCTCGGGGACGGTACGGCCGGGGCGGTAGCAGACCGTCGCCCAGTTGTCGTTGGTCGGGCGGTACGGCCGGTCGCCGAGGGCGTAGGCGCCGCTGGGGCTCCAGGACTGCCAGCCCTCCTCGTGGACGCGGGCGGTGGCCGGTTCCACGGGCACGGAGGTGACCGGGGTGAAGGGGTGGTGCACGGTGTTCTCTTTCACGAATTCACGAAGCGGGCTCAGCCCTTGTTGGCGCCCAGGGTGAGGCCGCTGACGAACTGCCGCTGGAGCAGGAAGTACACGATCAGTGTGGGGATCGCGGTGAGCAGGGCGCCGGCGGCGACCAGGTTGTTGTCGGTGAAGAACTGGCCGGAGAGGTTGTTCAGGGCCGAGGTGATCGGCATGTTCTCGCCGGTCGAGATGAGGACGATGGCCCAGAAGAAGTCGTTGTAGATCCAGATGGAGAGCAGGGTCGCGAGGGCCGCCATCGCCGGCTTGCACAGCGGCAGCACGATCTGCCAGTACAGCCGCCACACCGACGCGCCGTCGACCAGCGCGGCCTCGGTCAGCTCGTGCGGGAGCGTGCGCATGTAGTTGCTGAGCACGAACGCGCAGAAGCCGGACTGGAACGCCACGTGGATGAGGACCAGGCCCAGGGCGGAGTCGTACAGCTTGCCGCTCATGGTGATGCCGGGCAGGTCGATGAGCAGGTACAGCCGGTACAACGGGGTGATGATGACCTGCTGCGGGAGCAGGTTGCCGGCCGTGAAGACCAGCAGCAGGGCCAGGTTGATGCGGAAGTCGAAGCGGCTGACGTAGAAGGCGACCATCGACGACAGGAACAGCGTCAGCAGCACCGCCGGGACCGCGACGATCATTGTGTTCACGAAGTAGTGCGACATGTCGGACTGCGTGAACGCGTTGGTGAAGTTGTCGAAGGTCAGCGTGTCCGGCCAGGACACATAGCCCTTCTCGCTCGTCTCGGCGTACGGCCGCATGGCCGCGTAGACCGCCCAGAGCAGCGGCGCGAGCCAGGACAGCGCCGCGCCGACGAGGAAGATGTGCAGCAGGATCCGGGCGGGACGGACGGGCGCGCGCTTCTTGAGCGCGATGCCCGTGGTGACGGTGGGGGCGCTCACGATCGCCGCTCCTTCCGGAAGGTGGCCACCAGGTACGGGATGATCACGGCGAGCGAGATGAGGAGCAGGACGACCGCGATCGCGGACCCGTATCCGATCCGGCTGGACTCACCGATGATGTTGCTGGTGACGAGGATCGACAGCAGCTCGGTGCCCTCGGCGCCGCCGTTGAAGACGTACACCAGGTCGAAGGCGCGCAGGGCCTCGATGATGGTGACGACGAGGACGACGGTGTTGGTGGGCCGCAGCGTCGGGAAGACGACGTTCTTGAACGTCTGCCACTCGCCGGCCCCGTCCAGCGCGGAGGCTTCCCGCAGCGCGGGGTCGACGCCCTTCAGACCGGCCAGGTAGAGGATCATCATGTAGCCGGTGTGGCGCCAGGAGGCGGCGATGAGGATGGCCCAGAGGTTGAGGTCCGGGTCGCCGATCCAGTCGATGTACTTGCCGGGTTCGTTGGCCCCGATGAGGCTGTTGATCAGGCCGGTGTCGGGGTTGTAGACGAGCTGCCAGACGAACCCGATGACGGCCATGGACATCACGACCGGCAGGAAGAAGGCCGTCTGGTAGACCCGGCTGAAGCGGATCTTCTTGTCCAGCTGCACGGCCAGGAAGAGGCCGAGCGGCGTCGGGACGAGGATCAGCGCCACGAACCAGATGACGTTGTGCTGGACGGCGGGCCAGAACTGCGGGTTCTGCTCGAACAGCAGCTTGAAGTTCTCCAGGCCGACCCACTCGATGGCGTCGAACCCGATGCCGTCCCAGGTGGTGAAGGCGAGCGCGATCGAGGCGAGAGCCGTGACCCAGACGAGCGCGATGTGCAGGATCGTCGGAAGACCCGCCATCAGACCGAGCGTGAGCCGGTCGCGGCGGGTCAGCAGACGGCGGTGGCCGTAGAGGGCCTTGGGGGCGGGCGCAGCGCCCGGAGGCGGCACGTCGGCCGCCTCCGGGATCTCGGTCTTCGTTTCGGTTGTCATGACTGAGCGAAGATCGTCTTCTTCTGGCGCTCGATGGAGGACAGCAGGCTGTCGACGCCCTTGGGGTCACGGACGAACTTCTGCAGCGCGGGCTGCATCACCGTGGAGGTGAAGTCCGGGCGGCTGTCACGGTCCATGAACTGGGTGAGGCTCTTGGCGCCCGCGATCATGTCGTACGCCTTCTTCTGGAGCGGCGTGTACGCCGAGGTGTCCGCCTTGGTGGAGGCGGCGACGACGCTCGGGTCGGACTTGAGGTAGATCTCCTCGGCCGCCGGGCTGCCCAGGTACTCCAGCAGCTTGACCGCGCCCTCCTGGTTCTTCGGGCTCTTGCTGAGCATGAAGCCGTCGGTGGGCGCCTCGACGGTGTCCTGCCCGTACGCCGGGTCGATCTCCGGGAAGGCGAAGAAGTCGAGGTCTTCGAGGTCGGCCTCGTTGGTGAACTGCTGCGCCACGAAGGTGCCCAGCAGGTACATGCCCGCCTTCTTCGCCACGAGGGTCTGTGCGGCGTCCTGCCAGGTACGGCCGGTGGCGCCCTCCTGGTGGTACGGGAGGATCTCGGCCCAGCTGTCGAAGGCGGCGCGCACCTTGGAGTCGGTCCAGGACGCCTTGCCCGCCATCAGCTCGACGTGGAAGTCGTAGCCGTTCTGGCGGAAGTTGATCTGGTCGAAGGTGCCGAGCGCGGGCCAGGCGTCCTTGTCGCCGAAGGCGATCGGGACGAGGTTGTCCTTCTGCATCTGCTTGCAGAGCGCGACGAAGTCGTCCCAGGTGGTGGGCACTTCGTAGCCCTTCTCGGCGAAGACGCTCTTCCGGTAGAAGATCGCCCAGGGGTACGTGTACAGCGGCACGAAGTAGTACTTGCCGTCCTCGCCCTTGCTGAGCCCGTGCATCGCCTCGGGGAAGTTGTCCCCGACCGTCTCCCACACGTCGTCGATCGGGGTGGCGAGGCCCTTGCCCGCGAAGAACTGCATCCGGTAGCCGGCGAACCAGGTGAACACGTCGTCCGGCGTGCCCTGGAGGTAGGAGTTGATCTGCTCCTGGAAGGTGTTCGAGTCCTTGGTGTTGACGTCGACCGTGAGACCCGACTCCTTCTCGAACGCCGCGTAGATGTCCGCGAACGCCTGCTTCGGCACCGGGTCGGACGCCTTGGAGCCGAGGGTGACGGTGTCCGGGTCGGACCCCGCGCTGCTGCCGCCGCAGGCGCTCAGCAGGGGTATACCCGCGCCGAGCACCGCCGCGCCGCCGATGCCGCGCAGCAGGCTTCTGCGGCTGGTGCCCGGGATGGAGAGGCCGGAGGGTGTGGTGTGCATGTCGGCTCCTGGGGGATCGGGGCCCGGTCTTGACGCGTCGCAGGGGGCTGATGGCCTTCGAGCCCTTGACTACTCCGCATCGAAATTGGTCGAAACCAATCAGAAATCAACTGGACCGAACAGAGGGTGGCGTAATAACAGCCGCATGTCCGGTCATACGTCAAGGGCGTGCGTCACCCTTTGTTGAAACGTAATCGACACACCCGGCCGCCACTTTGCCCCCAAACGGCGCGCTTCCAGCGGGGATGGTGGAGTCTCGGGTGTTCCCGGGGCGGAGGCGATGTGCCGGGGTGGCCGATTCGTTATGGGCGAGGTGCCGGTCGGGACCTGGTCGTGACGGCTGGGGCAGCGGAGTTCGGGGGTGGGTCACATGCTCTGGGCCGACCATTCCCGGTCGAGGATCGCGTGAACGATGGAGTCGCGCCACCGGCCGCCCTTGCGGATGTGTTCGCGGATGCGGCCTTCCTCGGTCATCCCAGCGCGCGCCATCGTCTTCGCGGACGCCTCGTTGGCCGGTGACCGAGCACCCCAGATGCGGTGCAAGCCCAGCTCCTCGAAGCCGAAGCCGAGCAGCAGCCGTACCGTCTCCACTCCGTAGCCGAAGCCCCAGACGGCGGGGCTGAGTGCGAACCCCATGGTGGCGCCACGGGTCTGATGCGGGTCCGGGGCCAGACGGCCGAAGCCGATCAGCGTGCCGGTGCCGCGCTCGACGACGGCGAGCGCATACTCCGAACGCGGATCGGCCTTCGCCGTCTCCATGCACCGCGTCACGATCTGCCGGACTTCGTCGCGCGTCCGGGGCTCGAACGACAGGTGCTCGGTCGCGGTCTCGCTGCCATAGATGGCGAACACGGCGTCGGCGTCGGCTTCCTGGAACTCGCGGAGCTCCAGACGCCGACTGAGGCGGTGGACCGGATACATGCCCTGGACTCTACTGGCAGTGCTCAGCGCGGCAGAGCGGGCCTGGTCGGCGGGTAGAGGCCGATTTCCTCGCGCAGGTCGCGGGCGAGGATCGCCGTACAGATGGGCTCGCGGGTGAGCGCTGCCTGGACGCGCTGCGCAGAGACGACGATGCCCCGATTGCGCTGGCTCGGCGGCAGGTCCAGGACGGGGCGGATGGCGTCGGCCGCGCCGTCCAGGCCGTCAGTGTGGGGCCGGATCAGGGCGTGGTGGCATGTTTGTACAGATCAGACCGGTCGGCGTCCGATCGCCAGCAGGTGGGAGCTGGCCGCCAGCAGCTCCGGGTAGGGCTCGGCCATGCGCGCCGCAGTCAGGGCCGACTCGAACAGAGCCGTGTCCCGGAACGACTGGCCGGTGTTCCGCTCGGCCGCGGCGAGCATGGACCAGGCCGGGCCTTCGACGCCGAACACGTCTGCGCCATCGAACCCGGCTACTGCTACCTCGTCGCGCAACTGCTCGCCACTGTGGAAGTAGGCGGCGGTGAATGCCTTCCTTCCGTCGTGGATCTGGCTCGTGAGGATGGAGCCGATGCTCTTCTGCATCGGCTCCTTGTGCAGGTGCGCGAAGGCCGCGTGCTCGAACAGGCTGCTGTACCGGTTGATGCCGGCCGCCGCCAGGAGGCCGCCTGGCTTGAGCACACGGTAAGCCTCGGCGAGGGCCTGGTCGCGGTCAGCGCGTTCGAGCAGGTGGTAGAGCGGGCCCAGGACGAGAACGACATCCTGGGAGGCGTCCGCGGCGGTGAGGTTACGGGCGTCTCCCAGTTCGGCGGTGGCGCCCGTCTGCTTCGCCCGTTCGATATGGCGGGGGATCGGGTCGACCAGGTGGACGGTGTAGCCGTCCTCGATGAGCCATTGGGCGTGGGCGCCGGGGCCGCCTCCGACATCAAGGACCGACGCAGGCGGTTCGGGGAGGCGTCGGCGCAGCAGTTCCTGTGTGCGTACCATCTCCAGCCGCCCATCGGCTGTGACGCTCAGCCGTTCCGCCTCATCGACGGTCTCGGTGTAGAACCTCACGATCTCCGGCGCTAGCTCAGGGCTCGTCATGCGGGCATTCTGGGGGCTCACCGGTGAACCAGTCCAGTGATCGGAAAGACGTATGCCTCTGCTGAAGTACGAGCAGATCGCCGATGACCTGTGCACGCGGATCGCGAACGGCGAGTTCAACCCCGGCGACCTGCTTCCCTCCGGCCGGGACCTGGCCGAGCAGTGGGATGTGTCGCGGGCGACCGTGGTCAAGGCGTACGACGTTCTGCGCCATGACGGCCTGGTGGTCGCCCGGCAGGGTGCCGGGTTCACTGTGGCCGAGACACCGATCGCACGACCTGCGGGCGGACGCCGCGCGGGTTCCACGCGCGTGTCCGGAGGCGCCGCCTACCGGCGTCTTGGGGTCCCGGACCGCGCGGTGCCGCCTGGCCATGTAGTCGATGCGCTGAGTTTGAAGCCAGGCGAAGAAGCCCTGCGCAGGACCCGGCTGGTGCTGCTCGACGATGGATCGCCGCACAGTCTGGTGACGGCCTGGTTTCCGCCTGCGGTCGCGGATGCCGCACCCCGCCTGGCCATGAAGGGGCCGATCGCCGAGGGCACCACGCACTATGTGCGCCGCGTGACGGGCCGCTCCCCGGCAGAGGGCATCGACGCCACCACCGTGCGCCTGGCCACCGACGAGGAAGCTGAACTGCTCGAAGTGGAGACGCCGACGGCGGTGGCTGTCGTGCTACACGCGGCGCTTGACCAGGAACGTCAGCCACTCGTATGTGAAGAGGGCATCACCGCGGCGCATGTGTTCGAGCAGGTCGACCGCTACCCGATGCGCTAGCAAAACCAGCACTCCACTTGACTGGACCGGTCCACCGGTCCAGTCTTTTTGTTGTGCCGTGCTCGCTGGCCGCGTCTCGCGGTCATGCCGTGCCCGGCTGCCGGAAAACGAACCCCGGCGACCGCTGGGCCGCGGTCCCGGGGCGTGGCCGACCTGAATGGAGCAGATCGACAATGCACCTTGTATCACAGCTACTTGCATGGGTCAGGACGGTGCTCTTCGGGCCGCCCGAATCCGGCCGCCCCGCCCCCGGTGCAGGCCCGGAGACCGCCCGGAGCCTGCCGATGCGCCACCCGTCGCCGCAGCAGTGGGACACCGTCCTCGCTCAGGCGCGCTACCACCGGACCCCGCGCCTGTGGCCGCCCGCCGCCGAGGACGATCCCACCGCCGGCCTCGTGCGCGCCTATGCGCCGCCGCTGGAGGAGTGCATGCGGGTGCCCGCACCGGCAGGGGAGGCCCGGTGACCGTGACGGCGTACAAGCCGCGCCTCGGAGACACCGTCGAGGACACCGAGGCCAAGAAGACCGGCAGGATCATGGGATTCGAGGGGCCGTACGTGCAGGTGCGGCCGGTCGGCGGAGGCCGCGAGTGGGACGCCCGCCGGAGAAGCTGCGGCCGGTCACGCTCGCAGAAGCGCTGAGCGCGGGCGTGGCCGTGGCCGTGGCCAACGCTCGGTCCCGAGGGGAGACGCCGTGACGGGGAACACCTCCCTGCCCATCGACGTCGAGACGATGCGCGCCACCGCGGCCCGCCTGCTCGCCGACGACACCGAACCGCTCTCTCCGGATGAGCTGGACACGCTGACGCTCACCCTGCGGGGGCACCTGGAGCTGCTCATCCCCGAAGCCGAGCGAGCCGCGAAGGAGATGCCCGACGACGCCCCCGGTATGGCGGTCCCGGTCGCAGGCGCGCTCGTGTTCGGGGCAGAGGCCCGCAGGGAACTGGACCTCCCGCCCCACCCCGCACTGGACGTCGCCACCAGGTACGCGTGCAGACTCGCCCGCTCTGTGAACACCCTCTGCGACCACCTGGAACAGCTGGGGGGGGGCGGGTACTACCCCCTACCCCACAGGGAAGGGCGCTGAGCACGACAAGTCCACGACACAAAAGGAGAACACCGTGAGGGCAGACGCGATCCACGGGACGGCCGGAGGCGGGGGTGGCGGCGGGGGCGGCGACCCCCTGCCGGGCGAGCCGTGGCCCGGCCCGCCGGAGCCTCCGTCCCCCGACGGCGGCCCGAAGGCCGTCGGCTGACATGCCCCTCCCCGGACTGGAGGAGGGGCGGTCCGCGCTGGGCCGCTCCCTTCTTGAGCGCAAGGACCTGACCGCTGACTGGGTCCCGTCGTTCGTGGCCGTGCCGCGAGCCCCGTTCCTGCCCGAGCTGATGTGGCCGTACGACATGGACAGCGGCACCACGGTCACCGCCGACCTGCGGGACGACCCGGCTGCCTGGTTCGCCCATGCCGACACCGACGTGCCGATCGTGACCCAATGGGACGACGGCACGAGCGACCGGCCGGGCACCGTGCCGACATCGTCGGCGTCCATGCCGTCCGTCGTGTTCCGCATGCTGCGAGACCTGGACGTGCACGCCGGACACCGCGTGCTGGAGATCGGCACGGGCACCGGGTGGAACGCGGCGCTGCTCGCCGACCGGCTCGGCCCCGAGAACGTCGTCACCGTCGAGATCGACCCGGCCGTGGCCGCCGCCGCACGCGACCGGCTCGCCGCCTTCGGGCTGCCGGTCCTCGTCGTGGAGCGGGATGGTGAACTCGGTGACGAGGCGGGCGCTCCGTACGACCGGGTCATCGCGACGGCCGGGCTCCGCCGAGTCCCTCCCGCGTGGATCGAGCAGGTCCGGCCAGGCGGTCTCGTCGTCGCACCGTGGGGCACCCACTACGGCAACCAGGACGCCATCGTGCGCCTCACGGTCGCCGACGACGGCGCGAGCGCGTCAGGTCGCTTCACCGGCCCGGTGGAGTTCATGAAGCTGCGAGCCCACCGCCTGCCATTCGCCGGACACGCGGTGTACGTACCGGACGGCGTGACCGGAGCCGCCCGCTCCACGACGACCGTCACCGAGGACGATCTGCTCGGCGGCGGCCGGTTCGCCGCGACGTCGTTCGCCGTCGGGCTGCGTGTCCGCGACTGCTTCCACCAGGCCGCGCCGAAGCGCGACGGGGCCAGGCCCGTGTGGTTCTACGGGCTCACCGACCGGTCGTGGGCATGCGTCATGTTCCGCGACGGGCACGAGGAAGCCGACGTCTGGCAGTCCGGAGCGCGCAAGCTGTGGGACGAAGTGGTCGCGGCGCTGGACTGGTGGCGGGCATCCGGCGAGCCGGGGTACGAGCGCTTCGGCCTGATCGTCACCGCCGACGGCCGACGGGCGTGGCTCGACCGCTCGTCGGAATCCTGGGAGGTCTGAGCCCTCGCGTCCATGTGGGCCGGCCCCGTCCGTCCGGTACGTCTGTGACGGGTGGGCGGGTGGGCGGGTTTGCCCGCCTGTTCGATCCTTCGGCGGGTGCGACCGTGCGGGACGGGACGGCCTAGCCCACCCGCACATCCTTCTCCACCGTCACCTGGTCGATCTCCGTCGTCCGGACGGTGATCTTCATGGTCCACATGCCGGGCAGCGGCAGCTGGAGGGAGTCGGTGGACCAGTACCCACCCTGGTTCACGAGCTTCGCCTCGATCGGCCCCACGTCCTGCGCCCGCAGGGTGAAGGAGACACGCAGCTCGGGGACCGTGGAGATGCCGCCGTCGAAGTCGTTGTAGACCAGAGCCTGGACGGAGTTCTGGCCGACGCGGCCGGGGGAGAGGTCGATTTGCACCTTGCCGCTGCCGTTGGGGACGCCGGTGTCGAAGGGGATGAGGCTGCTGGAGCCGGTGTTCTCATCGGGCGCCGCGGCCGCCGGGGCCGACTCCGCCGCCGTCTCGGCCTCGGCCCGGCCCGGCAGCGTGACGGTGAGCAGCGTGGTGATCACCAGAACCACGACCCCGATCACGGACTCGGCGAGCACTGAGCGGCGAAGGGCACGGCGGTGCATGTCGTCGGCGGGAGGCGGGGAGGCAGGAGCAGTGTGCACGGTCGCGGGAGTGCCCTCGCCCACCGGCCCTGCTATCGGCCCGCCCACCCGCTCCGGAACCCGCTCCTCCGCCCGCAGCACAACCTGCCGCTCCCCCGCCGCCCCCCACCGCCCCGTCCACTGCCGCGAGGCCCCCGCCGCCACCAGCAGAAGCAGCACCGCGCCCAGCTTGGCGATCAGGATGCGGCCGTACGACGTCGACGTGAACGCCTCCCAGGAGCCGAGGCCGCGCCAGGACTGGTAGACGCCGGTGACGACCAGGATCGTCACAGCGGTGAACGCGAGGCGGGAGAAGCGGGCGACCCCGGTGACCGAGAGGTCCTCGGGGGCGCGATACAGCACGGTGAGCAGTGCCGCCAGGCCGCCCAGCCAGACCGCCATGGCGAGCAGGTGCAGAACGGAGGAGGTCATCGCCACGGGGACCTGGATGCCCGCGGAGGCATGCTCGGCGGCGGCCCAGGTGAGCGCGAGGCCGAGGGAGAGGGCGACACCGCCGACGGTCACGGCCGTCCCGCGGCGCCCGGATTCACGTACGGGAATCCGGCCGCGTACGAAGAAGAACACGAAGCAGAAGGCGCCCGCCAGCAGCGCCAGCCGCCCCACCAGCGCCACCCCCGGCCGGCTCGTCAGCGTCTCGCCCAGGACGGCCGGGGCGAAGGCGTCAGCGAGGCCGCTCCCCCGCTCGTACGGCCCCCGCAGCAGAAGCAGGGCCACCGTCGACACCAGCAGCGCCAGCCAGCCCGCGAGCAGCGGCCTGCGCAGAGGCTCGGACCAGCCGCCGAGGATCGCCGCCATGAAGACGGTGAGGCCGATGAGGAGGGCCAGGCCGCCGTACGCGAGATAGCGGGTGATGTTGTAGAGGGAGGTGACGGCCGGGTCCTCGGTGGGGGCGGCAACAGGGGCGGTGGCGGAGGGTTCGCCGACCGAGAAGAGCAGGACGCCCGCGACGGGGTGGCTGTCCGCCGAGACAATGCGCCAGGCGACGGTGTACGTGCCCTCGTCCAGGTCGTCGGGCAGGGTCACGCGGACCGTGTCGGAACGGTCGTCCGCGTGTTCCGCCTCGCCCGTGTCGAGGGGGCGGTTGTCGGGGCCGATGACCCGCATGGAGTCGTCGAGGAGGCCCACGGACTCGGTGAAGGTGAGGGTGACGTGCCGGGGCGCGGAGTCGAGAACACTTCCGTCGCGCGGGTCGCTGCCCTTGAACGCGGCGTGCGCGGACGCCGTTCCCGCGCCGCCGAGGAGGAGCAGGACCAGCACGGTGCCCAGCAGCACCAGCCGCTGAAGCCCTCGGCGCCCTACACGGGGCCGGTGTCCGGACGTAGCCCCTTCCGCCTCTCCGGCTCCACCATGCCGCCGTCGCCCCTCATCCCTCGGTCGCCTCACATCATGTCCCCGGATCGGCATCGCTGGCCCTGGTTACGTACGCACGAGGTGCCCGTCGGGTTCAAGTGACCGGAGCGGTGACGGTCACCACGTCGGCCACCACCAGGTCATGGCCGTACTCCAGGACCGTCAGCCATCAGCCGCCCATCGCCCGCGCCCATCGCCCGCCGCCTACCGCCCACCGCCCGCTCGGCCGCCGTCAGGACCTGCACAACTCCCTGATCAGATCCGCCCGTTCCGGATAGCGCGCGAGCAACTCCCCGGCCTCCCCGTGCTCGTAACCCTCGTACATGAACCCGGGCGCCATCGTGCACCCGAAGAACGTGAACGCCCCGCCCGCGACGACCCTCGCGCCCATCCAGGTCCCGGCGGGCACGGTGTACTGCACGTGCTGCCCGCCCAGGATGTCGGGCCCGAGCACGACGGTGCGCGAGGAACCGTCCGGCGCGAGGAGCAGCATCCACAGCGGGTCGCCGAGGTAGAAGTGCCAGACCTCGTCGGTCGGGAGGCGGTGGAGCGCCGAGTAGTCGTCGGGCTCGGCGGTGAGCAGGGCGACGATCGCTGTGCCCTCGGGCCGCCCGTCGGCACGCGCGGGCCCCGCCCACGTCTGACGGAAACGCCCGCCCTCACGCGGGATCGGCTCCAACCCGTAATGGGCGACAAGCTCTTCGGGGGTCACCCGCCCAGGCTAGGGTCCATCCGGGGAAGGCCACCTCCCGGATGAAGGCATCGGGGTACTGGCGGGCCCACGGGGTGAGGGGCGCGGGCGGGAGCGCGTAAGGGATCGCGAAGGGGATCGCGAAGGGGATCGCGAAGGGGAAGCTCGCCCCAAGGCGATCACCCACGACATGGGCGATCATCGAAGACATGGACGTCACGCTTCACCTCGCCCAGCAGCCCGAGGCCGACGAACTGCTCGGCCGCAGTCCGCTGGCCGCCCTCGTCGGGATGCTGCTCGACCAGCAGGTCCCGATGGAGTGGGCCTTCGCCGGGCCGTACACCATCGCCCAGCGGCTCGGCACCGACGACCTCGACGCCCACGAGATCGCCGCGCACGACCCCGAGGCCTTCGCACAGCTCCTCTCCACCAAGCCGGCGGTGCACCGCTACCCCGGTTCCATGGCCAAGCGGATCCAGCAACTGTGCCAGTACCTCGTGGAGCACTACGACGGTGACGCGAGCGCCGTGTGGTCCGGCGTGGCCACCGGCCCGGAACTCCTCCGCCGCCTGGGCGACCTCCCCGGCTTCGGCCCTCAGAAGGCCCAGATCTTCCTCGCCCTCCTCGGAAAACAGCTCGGCGTCCGCCCCGAGGGCTGGCGCGAGGCCGCGGGCCCCTACGGCGCCCCCAATTCCTTCCGCTCCGTCGCCGACATCACGGGCCCGGAGTCCCTTGCGAAGGTACGGGCCCACAAGCAGGAACTGAAGGCGGCGGCCAAGGCGGCCAAGGCCGCGAAGCCAAAGGCCTCCGACGGGTAGGCAGACGGTCCGGAGCCAAGCGGCGCAATCCGGAGGGATTGGCAGATTTGGCTCACCCGCGCCCTCCGTAAGGCCTGGTGACAGCCGTCAGAACTGAGCCAAACCTGCCAATCACCGGCCTGGAGACCCTGCAGAGAGCGGCCGAGCCGACGACGTTCGGCGGCGCCCCTTCGCCGTCTCCGGGGCCGGGTGATCCTCAAAGGACTCGCACAGGGGTCCGGCAAGCCGGAGGGAATTCCCGTTCTGCCCGGTTTTACAACGTCATTTCCGGGGTCGCACTCCGCCGCCATGGCTGCGCCCGGAACGTCTCGACCGGTAGGCTTTCCGTGTGATCTTCAAGCGCATCGGAAACGGCCGGCCGTACCCCGACCACGGCCGGGAAAGCACCCGGCAGTGGGCGGACGTCGCGCCGCGCCCGGTCCGCCTCGATCAGCTCGTGACGACCAAGGGCCAGCTCGACCTGGAAACACTGCTCGCCGAGGACTCGACGTTCTACGGCGACCTCTTCGCGCATGTCGTGAAGTGGCAGGGCGACCTGTACCTGGAGGACGGCCTGCACCGCGCCGTACGCGCGGCACTCCAGCAGCGCCAGGTGCTCCACGCCCGCGTGCTCGAACTCGGCTGAGATCTCGACTGAGACCTCGGCTGAGATACATAGACGTACGACCCCGACGGCCCCGCCCGTTGGCCCTTTCGGGTTGCCCTGACCGCCGGTCAATGATCATCTAGTAGGCAACGCCGACCGAGCGCACTACGCTGCGCCCATGAGCATGCTGACTCCCCCCGGCATGGGCGGAAAGTACCGGATCACGGGGGACAAGTACCCCCGGCTGCGCCGCCCCCGGAAGCGTCGCAGGCTTGTGCTCGCGACCATCGCCTCCATGACCGCCGTGGGACTGGTCGGCTGGGGAACCCTGCAGCTCATCGACGTCTTCACCGGCGCCGGCGACCAGGCCGCGGCGGTCGGCCCCAAGGCGGACTGCTCCACCAAGGCGAGCCCGTCCCCCACCGCGTCGCCGAAGGTCCTGCCGCGGCCCGGCCAGATCACGGTCAACGTCCTCAACGCCACGCCCCGCAGCGGCCTCGCCAAGGACACCGCGGAGGAGCTGAAGAAACGCGGCTTCCGCATCGGGGAGATCGGCAACGCGACCGAGGCCTACGACAAGAAGGTCAAGGGTTCCGCGGTACTGCTCGGCGCGAAGGCCGCCACCGACACGGCCCTGCCCGTCCTCGGCACCCAGCTCTCCGGCGCCGAGCTGAAGACGGACGGCCGTACGAAACCGGCCGAGGTCGACTTCATCATCGGCTCCGCCTTCACGTCCCTCACGAAGAAGGCCGACGCCGACAAGGCCCTGGCCGCCCTGACCAAGCCCGCCCCGACGCCGACCGGCACGCCGCAGAAGAGCTGCTGAGGGAGGGCAAGGGAGAGCATCTGAGGGAGCTGCCGAGGGCCGGCCGTACGAAAGCCGGGTACCCCGAGGGCCCCCGCGCACCCCGACGGCTCCGGTAATTACTCCGCCGCCCCGTACAACCGATCCCCCGCGTCCCCCAGCCCCGGCACGATGTACCCGTGCTCGTTCAGCCGCTCGTCGACCGCGGCCGTGACGACCGTGACCGGCGTGCCCGCGAGTTCGCGCTCCATGACCTCGACGCCCTCGGGCGCGGCGAGGAGGACCACTGCGGTGACGTCGTCGGCGCCTCGCTTGATGAGCTCCTGGATCGCCGCGACCAAGGTGCCGCCGGTGGCGAGCATCGGGTCGAGGACGTAGACCTGGCGCCCGGAGAGGTCCTCGGGCATGCGTGAGGCGTACGTCGAGGCCTTGAGCGTCTCCTCGTTGCGGATCATGCCCAGGAAGCCCACCTCGGCGGTCGGCAGCAGCCGGACCATGCCGTCCAGCATGCCGAGGCCGGCCCGCAGGATCGGCACGACCAGCGGGCGCGGATGGGAGAGCTTGACGCCGGTCGTGGGAGAGACCGGGGTCTCGATGTCGACCTGCTCGGTGCGCACGTCCCGCGTGGCCTCGTAGGCGAGCAGCGTGACGAGCTCGTCGGCGAGCCGACGGAAGGTCGCGGAGTCGGTGCGCTGGTCGCGCAGCGTGGTGAGCTTGTGGGCGACCAGGGGGTGGTCGACGACGTGGAGACGCATGGCCACAGGGTATCCGGGCCGTCGCGCCCCACCACCGCCCCGCCCGCGACCTCGACCGTCCCTCCCCGCCGGGCACCGCCCCCGCCATCGCCCTCTCGCCGGCATCAAACCGCCCATCGGAGGGAAAGTGGGAAGAACTGAGCCAGGGTGGTGAGCCGATGCCTGACGTGGACGAGGGGTCCCAGGAAGAGCGGGCGACGGACGCCGAGCGCAGGAGGCGCAGGGCCCAGTTCCTGCGCGAGCTGGCGGAGGCCCGGGAGCTGCGGGCCCGCGTCCAGCCCCGCCGCGCAAAGACGGCCCGCCTGCGGCACGCCATGCGAATGCGCACCTTTCGCTGGTAGCCGGGGGTGGCGGTGCCGAGGTCGAGGGAAGTCCGCGTACGATCACCAACTGGCAGCGACAAGTGCGCAGGTGAGCCGCCCCCAGGAGCGAGTGAGCCGAAGGGGCGCGCCTGTGTCGGGAGGCCGAACGCGCGCAGGCCCGACGAAGGAGGGCTGAGCACGATCGGCCTCCCGACACAGGCTCCGGCGCCCCGGAGGCGAACCGAGCGACAAAAAAAGGGCGCGGGGACACAGCGGGCCGAAGATGTCCCCTGAGCGCTTGGTTTCTGCCACGATTCCGAGTGGGCGGGGCTCGGAGCAGCACTCCCCGCCCACAACCTCCGCCGGGGGGACCCCCAACCGGCACACCTAAGACCAGTGGGAGAGTCACGGTGTACTTCGCCGCACTGCTCGCGCGCACCGAAGACGGGTGGGAAGCGAGCGACACAGAGCTCGACGATGTGGAGACCCTGTCGGATCTGGCCGACCTGGCCCGTGAAGCCTCGCCCGACGACGAGACGGTGCTCGTGCTCCTGGAGCAGGAGGACGCGTGGTTCGGTGTCGTCCGCGTGGACGGCGAGGAGGATCCTCGTATCTACGTCTCGGACGCCGCCGCCGCTGCCCGCAGTTCGTACGGCGAGATCCTGCTCACGGACGAACTGCTCGGAAGGGAGCCAGGCGACGACGGCGCCGACCTGGACGCCCTCGACCTCGACGGCACGGAGGACGGTGAGCCCGAGGCCGACGGCGACGATGACGATGACGACGGCACCGCGGTCGACTCCGCCATGCCGCACGGCCCGGTCGGGGACCGCGAGATCCTCGACGACCTGGGCGTCAGCGAGAAGGAACTGCGCTCACTCGACGCCGACGACGCCCTCTCCGCGATCGCTGAGGCCCTGGGCGCCTCGGAGGTACTGGAGACGGTCCGCTGACCGAGCAGGCCTCGGCGGCGACGACACCGGACCCGGTACGCGCCCCCTGGCGGGCCGCGATGCGGCTCGCCCTCGCCGAGGCCGGCCGGGCGGCCGAGGGCGGTGACGTGCCGGTCGGCGCCGTCGTGCTGTCCGCCGACGGTACGACCGTGCTGGCGGCCGGCCACAACGAGCGCGAGGCGACCGGCGATCCGACCGCCCACGCCGAGGTCCTCGCCATCCGCCGGGCCGCCGACCGGCTCGGCGAGTGGCGGCTGACCGGCTGCACGCTCGTCGTCACCCTCGAACCCTGCACGATGTGCGCGGGCGCCCTCGTGCAGTCCCGGGTCGACCGGCTCGTCTACGGCGCCCGCGACGAGAAGGCCGGCGCGACCGGCTCCCTCTGGGACGTCGTACGCGACCGCCGCCTCAACCACCGCCCCGAGGTAATCGAGGGTGTACTCGCCGACGAGTGCGCCCGCATCCTCACCGACTTCTTCCGCTCCCGCTGACACCGGTCCCGCCGGTCCCGCCGATCCCGATCCCCATTTCCCGTCCCGGACACCGATCCCGCCGAATACCGATTTCAAACCACGCCTCACGTTGCTGTAAGGTCTCCCTCGGTAGCGTGTCCGAGCGGCCGAAGGAGCTCGCCTCGAAAGCGAGTGTGGCGCAAGTCACCGAGGGTTCAAATCCCTCCGCTACCGCCGAAGAAGGGCCCCGCCGTCGAGGCGGGGCCCTTCGTGCTGTCCGAATGCCGCCGGGTGCCGTCCGCGTGCTGTCCGGGACTGGCCTCTCAGGTGTGAAGTGAGGTCGTGGTGGATACGTGATCTTTTGCGAGCCTGCGAACATGTGGCCGAGATACACTCGCCGCCGGCAGCAGGGCCCAGCCCACGGGTACAGGACACGGGGGAGACAGCGGTGGCAGTGCAGGGAAAGAAGATCGCGCTGTACGTGGTCGTCGTCTTCGTGCTCTACGTGATCATCACTGATCCGAAGCAGGCCGCGGACTATGTCCAGATAGGGTTCGAGGGCATTTCGAGTGCCGCGCAGTCCATCGGCGACTTCATGTCGTGGCTCGCCGATGGGGCCGACTGAGCGCCGGACCGCCGTACGACCTCCGGGGAGCACCATGATCCGCCACCTGGTCCTCTTCAAGCTCAACGAGGGTGTCGAGCGTGACGACCCGAGGGTCGTGGAGGGCGTGAAGGCCTTCCGCGCGCTGGGCGACCAGATCGACGAGCTGCGCTTCTGGGAGTGCGACTGGAACACCACCGACCGCCCCATCGCGTACGACTTCGCGATCAACTCGGCGGTCGAGGACCAGGACGCGCTGAAGCGGTACCTGGAGCACCCGGCGCACCAGGCGGGTGTCGCGTTGTGGCGCGAGTTCGCCACGTGGGTGATCGCCGACTACGAGTTCTAGGACGCGCGAGTCCGAGGTCATCGGACCACCACCTCGGAGCCTCCGCCGGAAAGGCGGGGGCTTTCGTGTCTCTCGCCGCTCAACACGACGATTTGCGGTGCTTGATCACAGTGCATATGTCTTGTGATGCTATGACCGCTTTTGACGGATGAGTTGATGGATCACGAGGTGGAGTTGACCGTGACGGCCAGTACTGCGCCTCAGGCCCCGGCGCCCGCCCCCGCACCCACGACCACGACCACGACCACGACCACAGCCAATCCGGCGCCTGCTTCGGCGCCCACTCCGGCATCCACGCCGGCGTTCACGCCCGCTCCCGCCCCCGAGAAGCGCCGGGGCGCCGACACCCGCGCCCTCACCCAGGTCCTCTTCGGCCAGCTCAAGGAGCTCACCCCGGGCACGCCGGAGCACAACCGCGTGCGCGGGGCGCTCATCGAGGCCAACCTCCCCCTCGTACGCTACGCCGCCGCCCGCTTCCGCAGCCGCAACGAGCCGATGGAGGACGTGGTCCAGGTCGGCACGATCGGACTGATCAACGCGATCGACCGGTTCGACCCGGACCGCGGCGTGCAGTTCCCGACCTTCGCGATGCCGACCGTCGTCGGCGAGATCAAGCGGTACTTCCGCGACAACGTCCGCACGGTCCACGTCCCGCGCCGGCTGCACGAGCTGTGGGTCCAGGTGAACAGCGCCACCGAGGACCTCACCACCGCCTTCGGCCGCTCCCCCACCACCGCCGAGATCGCCGAGCGGCTGCGCATCTCCGAGGACGAGGTCCTGTCCTGCATCGAGGCCGGCCGCTCGTACCACGCGACGTCGCTGGAGGCCGCCCAGGAGGGCGACGGGCTCCCGGGGCTCCTCGACCGCCTCGGCTACGAGGACCCGGCCCTGGACGGCGTCGAGCACCGCGACCTCGTACGGCACCTCCTCGTCCAGCTGCCCGAGCGCGAGCAGCGCATCCTGCTCCTGCGCTACTACAACAACCTCACCCAGTCGCAGATCAGCGCCGAACTGGGCGTCTCCCAGATGCATGTGTCGCGCCTGCTCGCCCGCAGCTTCGCCCGCCTGCGCTCGGCCAACAGGATCGAGGCGTGACCGCGAGACGGATGACGCCGGGTCAACCCCCAATCGGGGAGTGGCAGGAGGGGCACGCGGGGCGCACAAGGGCAGGCGGGGCGCACAGCTGGGCCGGGTCGGACGGGGTCCCAGGCCAGGAGGCGTAACCGAAAGTAAGACCGAGGCATCACCGGCGCGAGCGAATCACGTATCGGCTCGCTTTCCGACATTTCTGCACCGAAATACCCTCAGAACCTCAGTTTCCAGGGCTGATCCACCCTCCACATGTCGACATGTCACTACAGCGTGTTGCCGACATGTGACATTCTGCGGGAAGCGCGTTTGCCGCGGCCTCGCAGCCGGTATTCAGGTGGAGGCTGCGTTCCTCACGACGGGAGCGTCCGCCGCGTCCGTCCGCGACCCAAAGGGGGTGGCATGTCCGCAGACCAGGGCAGCTCGAAGGTGCTCACACTCGCCAAGAGCGAGTCCGCGCCCGACGCTCTCCAGGCCCCTCAGGACCCTCAGGACCTTCCGGGTCCCGAGGCCCTTCCGGCTTCGGAAGCCATCGACACCCGCACTCTGTCCCGCTCCCTGTTCCTGCGGCTCGCCGCACTCGACGAGAACAGCCCCGAGCGCGCCTACGTCCGAGACACCCTGATCGAACTCAACCTCCCACTCGTCCGTTACGCCGCCGCCCGCTTCCGGTCGCGCAACGAGCCGATGGAGGACATCGTCCAGGTCGGAACGATCGGCCTGATCAAGGCGATCGACCGCTTCGACTGCGAACGCGGCGTGGAATTCCCGACGTTCGCGATGCCGACGGTCGTGGGCGAGATCAAGCGGTTCTTCCGTGACACGTCCTGGTCGGTACGGGTGCCGCGCCGCCTCCAGGAGCTGCGCCTGGCCCTGACCAAGGCGAGCGACGAGCTCTCCCAGAAGCTCGACCGCTCCCCGACGGTCACCGAACTCGCCTCCGTGCTCGGCGTGTCCGAGGACGACGTGGTCGACGGCCTCGCCGTCGGCAACGCGTACACGGCATCCTCGCTCGACTCACCCGCCCCCGAGGACGACGGCGGCGAGGGCTCGCTCGCCGACCGCCTCGGCTACGAGGACACCGCGCTGGAGGGCGTGGAGTACCGCGAGTCGCTGAAGCCGCTGCTGGCCAAGCTGCCGCCGCGCGAACGCCGGATCATCATGCTCCGCTTCTTCGCCAACATGACGCAGTCCCAGATCGGCGAGGAGGTCGGGATCTCCCAGATGCACGTCTCCCGGCTCCTGACCCGCACGCTGGCCCAGCTGCGCGAGGGTCTCATTTCGGACTGAGGGGTGCCCCGCGCCCCCTGAGGATGCTGTTGGCGAAGTCCGGCCTGTGGCGTGGGCGGACCGACGAGTGGACCATGTGTGGCGGTGCCCGACTCGGAAGCGTGAACACTTCGGGCCGAA